>NZ_JCAXET010000034.1:0-24101 GCF_059758525.1 Metabacillus sp. GQ13 | reverse complement strand
TCTTATGCTTGTCGGGGCTGAACAAGGCGCTTCCGCTTTTCGGTGTTGTCTAGCTCCAGGACCTAACTCCTCGAGTCATAAGCCAAGAAATAATTGAAGACAAAGAACGTCTTCTATTATTTCTCGTCTTATGCTTGTCGGAGTTGACCGAGGTCCTTCCGCTTTTCTATGTTGTCTAGCTCCAGGCGCCATCGGCTCGAGTCATAAGCCAATTCGTCCAGAAGGTGAAGAACAACCTTCCGGCCGACTTGTCTTATGCTTGTCGCCGATAAGCAGGCGCCTTCTGCTTTTCTATATAGCTTGTTCTAAAGTGGTTTCTTTTTACATACAAATGTAGAAGAAAATCCTTTATTAGAATGCGGAGGTAGACCATGAATCAATACTATGATAATAATTCGTCTGTCCATAAAGGAACGGTCCAAGAGCATGATGTGACCATGAGGGGAAGAAAGTTATTAGAGATTACTGGAGTAAAACAAGTTGAGAGTTTTGATAATGAGGAGTTTCTGTTAGATACAGTTATGGGAGCATTAGCTATCCGGGGGCAGAATCTTCAGATGAAAAATCTTGATGTAGACAAGGGTATAGTTGCGATAAAAGGTAGCAGGATTTATGATCTTATTTATTTAGATGAGCACCATGGGGAGAAAGCTAAAGGGCTCTTTAGCAAGTTATTTAAATGAGTTTGACCACACAATTTTATACTATGTTAGCGATGGCTGGAATAGGTGGTTGGATTGGAGTAGCTCTTGATACATATGGTCGCTTTTTAAAGCGGCCTATCAGGGCTAGATGGGTCGTTTTCATTAATGATTTTATGTTTTGGGTTGTTCAAGGTCTTATCCTTTTTTATATACTACTGCTTGTTAATGAGGGAGAATTACGGGTTTATATCTTCTTAGCTGTTTTATGTGGATATGCTACCTATCAAAGTCTCTTAAAGAGGCTATATTTAAATATTCTTGAGCGATTAATACAGACAAGCCTTAGCATATACCGCTTTATGTTAACGATTGGTCGTGTTATGCTAATAAGACCAATTGTAAGCTTAGTACAGTTTCTCATCGTGATTTTATTAGGTGTGATGAATTTTTTATGGAGATTGTTAAAAATGACTTTTCAATTTCTATATATATTGGTTAAAATCTTATTAGCCCCGTTTAAATTTATATTCATTTTGTTATTGAAGCTGATTCCAAGACCAATTAAGAATCTTTTTATTGAAAATAGCCAGAGAATAGCAGGATTTATCCGGAAAATCAAGAATGTATTGATAAAAGTAAGAACGTGGTGGCTACATAAATGGAAAAAGTAAGGAGGGTTTGTATGAGTCTAGAGAGAACGAGAAAAATCACTGAATTACAATCACAATATATACAACAACAGGAAAGGCAACAACAACTTTCTAAAAGACGTAAAAGAGGTTTATTAAGAAGACTTACGATTTTCGGACTTCTAGCCATAGTCTCCTCTGTTGTTATGATAACAACCGTAATAAGCCAATCGAGTGCTATAGAAGAAAAAAATACAGAACAGAAGAAACTTGAAGAGACATTGGCCGGACTTGAAAAAGATGAGAAATTATTAAGGGAAGAAATAGTTAAGCTTAATGATGATGAATATATTGCAAAAATTGCAAGAAGAGATTACTTCTTATCTGATGATAATGAAATTATCTTCAATATAAAAGACTAGCCTTTGATAACAGATTTGTTATTTAGGCTCTTTTCTAAACGATTGTTGCTGTTAGCCGGGCTATGTAAGAAAAACAACAATCATTGCGAAAACAACCTTTATTTATGTATAATATAGGAAGATTCGAATGGATTTTATTTGTTTAAGGAGGAGCATTATTTTTATGTCGATTGAAGTTGGCAGCAAGGTTCAGGGTAAGGTTACGGGAATTACTAAATTTGGAGCGTTTGTGGAACTTCCGGGAGGCTCAACTGGTCTCGTTCACATCAGTGAAGTTGCCGATAATTATGTGAAGGATATTAATGATCACTTAAAAGTCGGAGACGAAGTAACTGTTAAGGTACTCAATGTAGAAAAAGATGGTAAGATTGGTCTATCTATTAAAAAGACAATAGAGCGTCCAGAACGTCCGGAACGACCTAGAAGTACAGACCGTTCAAGGAATTCAGAACGTCCAAGACAAAGAGGAAATGATTTCCGTAGCCAGCCTAAGGAAAACTTCGAGCAAAAAATGAACCGCTTCCTAAAGGATAGCGAAGATCGCTTGTCTTCATTGAAGCGCAATACCGAGTCTAAACGCGGTGGTCGAGGAGCTAAAAGAGGCTAGCCTGCTGCTTTAATATATAGTCTATAGAAAAGGAAGTGATCATTTTTATGATAACTTCCTTTTCTATGAATTAAATAAATCTATAGGAGTTTGAAAGAAAACAAATTATTTATTGACGAATTCAAAAATCGATTGTATTATATATCTTGTGCCTTAAGAAGATGCTAACAAATATGGCGGTGTAGCTCAGCTGGCTAGAGCATTCGGTTCATACCCGAAAGGTCGTGGGTTCGACTCCCTCCGCCGCTACCATATTTATAACGGCCCGTTGGTCAAGCGGTTAAGACACCGCCCTTTCACGGCGGTATCACGGGTTCGATTCCCGTACGGGTCATATAATAACATGAATAACTAAATGGTGGATAGAAAGATACCCATTTCAAAATTCAACAAAAAACTAGTTGCTATCGTTAGCAACTAGTTTTTTGTTGTTCTTCTGCGCATTTCTTCAGTCATTCATATGTCGTATAGATTTTTTTGAAAAATTTCCTACAAAAAGACATTTTCCTAACTGGACTGAGCTATAATCTAGCATTTTTGACGAAAGCTTTAATAAAAAACTTCATATCAATTAGATATTTGTCGCATTTTTCAAAATCAGTCGAACTATTTTTGGAATAAACTCCCTCCTTTTGACAAAATCTTGTTCAAACCTTAGCTATAATGATAAACATGATGAATAAGTGGGGGAATGAACATGGAAAAATTGGAAAGAAGGTTAATGGAGCCTATATCGGATTTAGGCATGGGGAAAACCCAACATGCGGTCAATCGACTCTTTCATCGATTTTCTCAAAGCGTACAACTTTTCCTCTTGCATAAAGGTCTTGTGTATATAATAATTGGCTTCTTGTTGGGACGAGCGATCATTCTATCGGAAATTTTACCATTTGCATTGCCATTCTTTGGTGCTGTTTTACTAATGAGGAGGGATAAAGCATTACTCGCTGGATTAGCGCTATTAGCAGGGGGAATTACTGTTTCATTTGAGGTTTCCCTAATAACTGTGATGTCAATTATTGCGTTTCTCATTATTAAGAGACTATCTTCGTATGTGTTTAAGGATCAACTCAAGATATTGCCATTTGTCATTTTTGGGACGGTTGCATTAACAAGAATCGGGTATACATTCGCTACAAAGTCTTCGTTAACTTTATATGATTATATGATGGCAGGTGTTGAATCTGGTCTTTCATTTATTTTAACATTAATATTTCTTCAAAGTATTCCGCTTATATCTGCTAGAAAATACAAACAAACACTTAAAGTTGAAGAAATCATTTGTATTATGATCTTACTTGCTTCAGTTATGACAGGACTTGTTGGCGTTTCATTTCAAAATCTCCAAGCGGAGCATATTTTTTCCCGATACATTGTCCTTTTATTTGCTTTTATTGGAGGCTCGAGTATTGGAAGTACAGTCGGTGTTGTAACAGGGTTAATTCTTAGCCTAGCCAATGTCGGGAATTTATATCATATGAGCTTATTAGCTTTTTCAGGGTTGTTAGGTGGTCTATTAAGAGAAGGTCAAAAGATAGGTACAGCTGTCGGTCTATTAATTGGCTCTGTGCTCATTTCACTGTATGGTCAGGGTTCAGCGGATTTAATGATTACATTAATTGAATCATTGATCGCTATTCTGCTATTCCTATTAACACCGAAGGCGATCACCGGAAGATTAGCCAAGCATATTCCTGGTACAGCAGAACATGCACAGGAACAGCAACAATATGTTAGAAAGATTCGGGATGTGACAGCGCACAGAGTTGATCAATTTTCTCAGGTTTTTCAAGCGCTATCAGAGAGTTTTGCAACATTCTACAGTAAGGAAGAACCAGTTGATGAAGAAAGGGAAACAGATCTTTTCCTAAGTAGTATTACAGAGAGCACGTGCCAACATTGCTATAAGAAGGAAAAGTGCTGGGTAGATAACTTTGATAAAACATATGATTATATGCAGGCAATTATGCAAGAAAAAAAGGGAAACACTTATGAAAACAATCTTAAATTAAAAAAAGACTTTAGCCGCCACTGTTCAAGAGCAAGCAAAGTAGAAGAGGCAATTGAGCAAGAAATAAATTACTTTCAAGCAAATCAAAAGCTTAAGAAAGAAGTTCAAGAAAGCAGAAGATTAGTAGCTGAACAATTATTAGGTGTATCACATGTAATGGAGGACTTTTCTAAGGAGATCAAAAGAGAACGAGAAAATCACTTTGTTCAGGAGGAGCAAATATTAGATGCCTTACAAAACTTTGGCATTGAAATTGTGAATGTAGATATTTATAGCCTTGAACAAGGTGATGTTGATATTGAAATGAGTATACCGTTTTGTAATGGACATGGAGAATGTGAAAAAATTATTGCTCCAATGTTATCGGACATCTTAGAGGAATCAGTCATTGTAAAGAATGAGGAATGCGCAAATTATCCGAATGGCTATTGTCATGTTTCATTCGGTTCAGCAAAAAAATTCAGGATTGAAACAGGTGTAGCCCATGCAGCGAAAGGTGGGGGGTTAGTTTCAGGGGATAGTTATTCGATGATTGATTTGGGTGTTGGTAAGTATGCTGTTGCCATTAGTGATGGAATGGGGAATGGGGTAAGAGCCCACTTTGAAAGCACCGAGACGATCAAACTCCTTCAGAAAATTTTACAATCAGGTATCGAAGAAAAAGTAGCGATTAAAACGATAAATTCGATTCTGTCACTAAGAACAACGGATGAAATTTTTTCAACTTTAGATTTAGCTATAGTAGACCTTCAAGATGGTAGTAGTAAGTTTTTGAAAATTGGCTCCACCCCTAGCTTTGTTAAACGTGGTGATAAGATCATTAAAATTCAGGCTAGCAATCTACCAATGGGTATTATTGATGATTTTGATGTTGATGTAGTTGGAGAAAAGCTAAAGGCAGGGGATTTATTGATCATGATGAGTGATGGGATTTTTGAAGGCCCAAAACATGTAGAGAATTATGATTTATGGATGAAGCGGAAAATTAGCGAAATCAAGACAGAAGACCCTCAGGAAGTAGCAGATCTTATCATGGAAGAAGTTATTAGAACGAGATCTGGAAACATTGAAGATGATATGACTGTTGTCGTTTCTTCAATTGAGCATAATACACCAAAATGGGCAAGTATCCCAGTTGCAAAGTACCAATCAGAGAAAATAGGTTAAGATTAAACTAGAGTATAAAACGATACCCTTCTGGCGAGGATGATAATATTAATGTATTTTTCTATTCTGTGTCTTACTAGACATACTAGAGACAGGTTTAGGGAAATATAGAAAATTATATTTCTCTCTAGGAGGATAATTATGACAAAGGGCCATTTAAAACAAATTTTATTAATAACAGACGGCTGTTCAAATCAAGGAGAAGACCCAATCGCAATGGCTGCATTAGCACAGGAACAAGGGATTACTGTTAATGTAATCGGTGTAACAGATGAAAATATTTTAGACCAAGAGGCAATACAAGAAATTGAAGGCATCGCCATGTCAGGTGGTGGTGTACACCAAATTGTCTATGCGCAGCAGCTTTCCCAAACAGTGCAAATGGTAACAAGAAAGGCTATGACACAAACGTTACAAGGTGTTGTTAATAAGGAATTGCAACAAATATTAGGTAAGCATACATCTATGGAAGAATTACCTCCCGAAAAAAGAGGAGAAGTTATGGAGGTTGTCGATGAACTAGGTGAAACGGTTAGTTTAGATGTTCTTATTCTAGTAGATACAAGTGCGAGTATGAAGCCGAAACTCCCTACAGTAAAGGAAGCTTTATTAGACCTCTCGATTAGTCTTAATTCAAGAATAGGTGATAATAAATTTTCAGTATCAGTATTTCCTGGGAAAAAGAGTGAAGTAGAACAGGTTCTTGATTGGACTCCTAAGCTTGAAACATTATCGTCAATCTTTCCTAAGTTATCAACAGGGGGGATTACGCCAACTGGACCGGCAATACGAGATGCCCTTCAACACTTTAAGAAAAAACGTTCTTATAGAAATCTATTAAGAAGTGAAGAATACTACGATGAAACAGGTATGTAATCTTACTTCAGGGACTGTGATTAAAGGCAAGTGGAATGGTGATATTTATACAGTTATAAGGCTACTTGGACAGGGAGCAACAGGAAATGTGTATTTAGCAGATAGCGGGAATGGTCTAGTAGCTATTAAACTGAGTGATAACAACATGGCAATTACTTCAGAGGTAAATGTGCTAAAGCGTTTTTCTAAGGTCCAAGGTACTTCTCTTGGACCTTCTTTGCTTGATGTAGATGATTGGAAGGTAGATCACCAAAAAATCTTACCATTTTATGTAATGGAGTATGTAAAAGGGAATAATTTCCTTGAATTCATCGAGGAAAGAGGTATTGAATGGGCTAGTGTCTTAGTATTACAACTGCTTTCTAACCTAGAAAAACTTCACCGTCAAGGATGGGTATTTGGTGATTTAAAACCAGAGAATTTACTTATAGCTGGTCCCCCTCCTAAAGTTAGATGTATTGATGTAGGTGGAACAACACAACAAGGAAGGTCTATAAAGGAATTTACGGAGTTTTTTGATCGAGGGTATTGGGGACTGGGTACACGAAAAGCTGAACCGTCCTATGATCTATTTTCTGTAGCGATGATTCTTGTTAATGCAGCTTTACCAAAGCGTTTTACGAGAAAGGGAGAAGGGGACCAAAGAGATCAATTATTTGAGGTGATCGATAACCACCCCTTTTTGTTTAAACATAAAAGTGTTTTAAAAAATGCACTATTAGGGAATTACACAAGTGCGATCGAAATGAAAAATGATTTTGTTCAGTTATTAGCTTCTGAAACAAACAAAAAAACGTCTGGAATGAAAACGAACATATCTCAAACTACTTCAACTAAGTCCAAAAGTCATTCTGGCAAAATTCCACGCTCTAAATCAAAACAACCGAATCAAACAAGGAAACAAATCAAGCAGACAAAAATGAGGAAGAAATCAAGTGGAGTATTAGAGACAATCGTCATATTACTAGGTGTGTTTTTGATTTATTCCTTATATATTTATCATTATTTAATGTGATGGCTATCATTCTTTTTTCAGAGGTAAATAAATATGTTGAATATGTGAACGGGAGCCTACCTTTTGTTGTTTCTTTCGAAATAATGGTAGGATATAGGGAGTAGTAAAGCGGTTTTATTTCAAATATGCCTAGTAAGAGTCAAAAAGTAGTATATGCATATTTAAATAAGCTAATGTTAAACTCGATTTCTATGCAAAGTCTGTTTTCTTAATTTCGTACATAGCTTTATTTTTCTTGTTAATGCCTATCTTGTGCTCTCCAGATGGATATCAGAGTGATTTTGCGAAAAGGGACCAAGATATACCTAAAATGTGTACATGGGTCCTTTGTATGGAAAACAACATTCTTTCAAGAAAAGAACCTTCAGAAATGAGCCTATGCAAAAGAGGGGGAAGAAGTGGAGAATTTTAATGCCCTTATTAATAAATATCAATTAATCGAAAAAGATTCAACAATAGTGGTTGGTGTATCAGGTGGCCCTGATTCCTTAGCTTTGCTCCATTTGCTAGGTCACATGAAAAAGAAATGGAATTTAAAAATAGTGGCGGCACATGTGGATCACATGTTCAGAGGGGAACAATCTAAAGAGGAAATGCTTTTTGTGATTGAGTATTGTAAAGAAAATGATCTGTTATGTGAAGCTATTCAAATTGATGTAACAACTTATGCAACTAAGCATCAACTAAGCACCCAAGTAGCTGCAAGAGATTGTAGATATGATTTTTTTAAAATGGTATTAGATAAATATCACTCGAAGATCCTGGCTCTTGGTCACCATGGCGATGACCAGGTAGAAACAATCCTTATGAGAATGGTAAGAGGGGCAACTGGTGAATCACTTGCGGGTATGCAGTTAAAACGTAATTTTCATAACGGGGTTATCATAAGACCTTTGTTAACCACTACAAAGGAACAACTATTGAGGTATTGTAAGGAGCAGCAATTAAAGCCTAGGTTTGATCCAAGTAATGAAAAGGGAGATTATACTAGAAATCGATTTAGACATCAGGTTTTGCCCTTTCTAAAAAGTGAAAATCCACTTGTTCATGAAAGATTTCAATATTTTAGTGAAACCTTATTAGAGGATGAAACGTATTTACAGGTATTAACGAAGCAACAAATGAATACAGTATTGAAAAGAAAAGAAAAGTCAGTAATAGAAATGGATATCAATCGATTTGAAAGCCTACCTTTACCTTTACAAAGAAGAGGGATTCAACTAATATTAAATTATCTATATGAAAATATTCCAGCTTCTCTTTCGTCAATACATATTGAGAGTTTACTGACATTACTCTCGCAGGAACACCCATCAGGTTCACTTGATTACCCAGGTGGTCTCAAAGTAATTAAATCTTATCATAGTTGTTTGTTTACTTTTGAACATAAAAAAGTAGAGAATTACAGTTACGATCTTGATATCCCTTCCGTGTTAAAACTACCAAATGGTTATGTATTAACATGTACCATAGGAAATCTTTCTTCTACTGAACAAGGAAATAATACATTTTTATTGAATTATAGGAACATAATCAAACCTATAACTGTTCGAACTAGGATACAGGGAGATAAAATTAAATTGAAAGGCATGAACGGCAGGAAAAAGGTAAAAGATATATTTATCGATGAAAAAGTTCCATTACATAGCCGATATTCATGGCCTATAGTAGAAGACGGGGATGGGAACATTCTTTGGGTACCTGGGTTGAAAAAGTCAATTTTTGAAGCTGATAGTGCTAATGAGGATGAATATGTAGTATTACAGTATAAGGAGCTATAATCTTCTAGGGGGCACATATTTAATGAGACAAGATATCAAAGAAATTTTAGTAACTGAAGAACAAATTCAAGCAAAAGTAAAAGATCTAGGTAAGACCTTAACTGAGGAGTATAAAGATCGTTTTCCACTAGCTATTGGTGTATTAAAAGGTGCTATGCCTTTTATGGGTGACCTTTTAAAGAGCATTGATACATACTTAGAAATGGATTTTATGGATGTTTCAAGTTACGGTACATCCACTGTTTCATCAGGAGAGGTAAAGATAATTAAGGACCTTGACACTTCGGTAGAAGGAAGAGATATCTTAATCATTGAGGATATTATCGATAGTGGCCTAACATTAAGCTACTTAGTTAAACTGTTTCGATACCGTAAAGCCAAATCAATTAAAATAGTTACATTGCTCGATAAACCAACTGGAAGAAAAGCAGATGTTCAAGCAGATTATGTATGTTTTGAAGTTCCGGATGCTTTTGTTGTTGGTTATGGACTGGATTACATTGAGAAGTACAGAAATCTTCCTTATATAGGAGTATTAAAACCAGAAATATACCAATAATCACTTAAATATCTAAAAGATGAATTGATATTTTCAACACTTAAAGCACCAAAATTTATTAAGAAAAATCCAACTAAAACAAACAGTGCGAATAGTAGTCTAAATTGTTGTATTAGCTTGATTTACTATGATACTATTTAATATAGTCGTGTTTACTGTGGGAGGAGGTAAGGAATGAATCGGATCTTCCGTAATACCATATTTTATTTACTAATATTTTTAGTCATAATTGGAGTTGTTAGCTTCTTTACAGGGGGTAACCCAAAAACGGAGCAATTAACGTACAATGAATTCATTTCTAACTTGGAAAATGGAAATGTAGAAGAAATAACCGTACAGCCGGTTCGAGGTGTATTCGAAGTAAGTGGTACAATGAAGGATTATAAAGAAGATGAATCCTTTTTAACATATATACCAACAGAACAAGGGCTAAATCGAGTGGACGCAGCTGCTAAAGCAAATAAAGTAGAAATCGATATTGCACCAGCTGAGGAAACGAGTGGATGGGTTACCTTTTTTACATCAATCATTCCATTTGTGATTATCTTTATTTTATTCTTCTTCTTACTTAACCAAGCTCAAGGCGGCGGAGGCCGTGTGATGAATTTTGGGAAAAGTAAGGCTAAGCTTTATAGTGAAGAGAAGAAAAAAGTTAGATTTACAGACGTAGCGGGTGCTGATGAAGAAAAACAAG
Source organism: Metabacillus sp. GQ13 (assembly GCF_059758525.1). Lineage (NCBI taxonomy): Bacteria > Bacillati > Bacillota > Bacilli > Caryophanales > Bacillaceae > Metabacillus > Metabacillus sp. GQ13. Next base: position 13,696 of record NZ_JCAXET010000034.1, on the reverse strand, counting down.
AACTAGTAGAGGTTGTTGAGTTTTTAAAGGACCCTCGTAAATTTGCTGAACTAGGAGCAAGAATACCTAAAGGTGTCTTATTAGTAGGACCTCCTGGTACAGGTAAAACCTTACTAGCTCGTGCAGTTGCTGGTGAAGCAGGAGTACCATTCTTTTCTATAAGTGGTTCTGACTTTGTTGAAATGTTTGTTGGTGTTGGAGCATCTCGTGTTCGTGATTTATTCGAGAACGCGAAAAAGAATGCACCATGTATTATTTTCATTGATGAGATTGATGCAGTTGGACGTCAACGTGGAGCTGGTTTAGGCGGAGGTCACGATGAGCGTGAGCAGACTTTAAACCAATTACTAGTTGAAATGGATGGCTTTGGTGCAAATGAAGGTATTATTATTGTTGCAGCTACTAACAGACCTGACATTCTTGACCCGGCATTATTACGTCCAGGCCGCTTTGACCGTCAAATTACGGTTGATCGACCAGATGTGACAGGCCGTGAAGCAGTGTTAAAAGTACATGCTCGTAATAAGCCTCTTGATGAATCTGTTGATTTAAAGGCATTTGCTGCTCGTACTCCAGGTTTCTCAGGTGCGGATTTAGAAAACCTACTTAATGAAGCAGCGTTAATTGCTGCAAGACGTGATAAAAAGAAAATTGATAATGATGACATAGATGAAGCAACTGATCGTGTTATTGCAGGTCCTGCTAAAAAGAGTCGTGTCATTTCTAAGAAAGAGCGAAATATTGTAGCTTATCATGAAGCAGGACATGTCATTATTGGTACTGTACTTAATGAAGCTGATATGGTTCATAAAGTAACAATTGTTCCTCGTGGTCAAGCTGGCGGTTATGCTGTCATGCTTCCTAGAGAAGATAGATACTTTATGACGAAACCTGAATTACTTGATAAAATTGCAGGCTTACTTGGTGGGCGTGTTTCCGAAGAAATCGTATTTGGAGAAGTGAGTACGGGTGCTCATAATGACTTCCAAAGAGCGACTGGTATTGCCAGAAAAATGGTTACAGAGTATGGAATGAGTGACAAACTTGGCCCATTACAATTCGGTCAACCTTCAGGTGGCCAAGTATTCTTAGGTCGCGATATTCATAACGAACAAAACTATAGTGATGCAATTGCTCATGAAATTGATATGGAAATTCAACGTCTCATTAAAGAAAGCTACGAACGTGCTCGTAAAATTTTAACTGAAAATCGTGATAAGTTAGAATTAATAGCTCAAACATTATTAGAAGTTGAAACATTGGATGCAGCGCAAATAGAAGGCTTAGTGGAACATGGGAAGCTTCCAGATCGCCCAGTTGTTAAGAGTGATAGCAATGATGCGAAAACAGAAGATGTGAAAGTTACTATTCAATCAAAAAAGAATGATGACGATACATCTGATCAAACGTAAAAATAAGGACTGATGGCACATAAACATGCCATCGGTCTTTTTTTGTTTACATATGGAGATAGTTCTTCCTTTTCTCAACTTCCTTTCCGTTATTAGTTATGTGCTCTTAGGAAAATTTGAGAGGATTTACAATATCAATTATAGAAATGAAAGCAAATTAGTATAATTTATAGCTTTGGCTAGGAGAATAAAGAGATATATCAAGTTTATCTTCTGGAATAAAGGCATTAACATAGGATTAGATAATCTTAATATGTTAAAATGGTACGGAAAATGAAAAAATTAGTAAGAATAAGTGGTGATCATGTTGATTCTTGTATTGGATGTTGGGAATACTAATACTGTATTAGGCGTATATGACAATGAGACGTTAAAGTATCATTGGAGAATTGAAACAAGCCGTAATAAAACAGAAGATGAATTTGGTATGGTAATTAAGGGTTTGTTTGAACACGAAGAGCTTACTTTCTCCGAAATAGAAGGAATTATCATTTCTTCCGTTGTTCCCCCTATTATGTTTGCACTAGAAAGAATGTGTATGAAATACTTCTCGATAAAACCGTTAATCGTTGGACCGGGAATTAAAACTGGTTTAAATATTAAATATGAAAACCCGCGTGAGGTTGGAGCTGACCGCATCGTAAATGCTGTTGCAGGAATACATGATTATGGTAGTCCGCTTGTTATTGTAGACTTTGGTACAGCAACTACATACTGTTACATAAATGAAAAAAATCAATACATGGGTGGTGCGATAGCACCTGGTATTAGTATTTCAACAGAAGCGTTGTATACCAGAGCGGCAAAGCTTCCTAGGATTGAAATTACGAGGCCAGATGATATTATCGGAAAGAACACAGTGAGTGCAATGCAAGCTGGGATATTGTTTGGATATGTAGGACAAGTAGAAGGTATTGTAAAAAGAATTAAAAATCAATCAAAAGAGGCGCCAACCGTCATTGCAACAGGAGGGCTAGCATCGTTAATAGCAAAAGAGTCAGATTGTATAGACACTGTTGATCCATTTTTGACATTAAGGGGTCTTAAGCTTATTTATGAGCGTAATGCAGTAAAGGAATTTGGAACGGAAGAAAAGTAACAACAAGCTTTTTCTAAACGAATTTTCAAAAGTCAACACACGTTAATTAGGGTAAAGATTAAAAAAAGACAGATAATAGATCGTTAACCTTTGTAAAAAGGGAACTTTTATAACGAGCATTTTAGAAGTTGAAGGGAGTCTAAACTTCATGGATTACTTAATAAAGGCATTAGGATATAGCGATAAGATTAGAGCATATGCAGCAAGGACGACAGATACTGTTTCTGAAGCTCAAAGAAGGCATCAAACATGGCCGACAGCCTCAGCAGCACTAGGAAGATCAATGACTGCCGGTGTAATGCTTGGTTCAATGTTAAAGGGTGAAGATAAGTTAACAATTAAAATCGAAGGCGGCGGACCGATAGGAGCAATCCTAGTTGATAGTAACTCGAAGGGAGAAGTGCGTGGATACGTAACAAATCCACAAACACATTTTGAGTTGAACGAAAAGGGAAAGCTTGATGTTGCTAGAGCTGTTGGTACTGAAGGTAGTTTAACGATTGTAAAGGATTTAGGTTTAAAGAATCATTTTTCTGGACAAGTACCGATTGTGTCTGGTGAGCTGGGTGAGGATTTTACCTATTATTTGGTCACTTCAGAGCAGGTGCCATCTTCTGTTGGTGTAGGGGTTCTAGTCAATCCCGATAATTCAATACTAGCTTCTGGTGGTTTTATCATTCAACTGTTACCAGGGACAGACGACGATACAATCACAAAGATTGAAGAACGTCTTAGTAAAATAGAGCCAATTTCAAAATTAATTCAGCGGGGTCTCACACCAGAAGAAATCCTAGAAGAAGTGCTTGGGAAAGAGAATGTTAGGGTATTAGAAAAGGTACCAGTTGCATTTAAGTGTCAATGTTCGAAGGAACGAATAGAGAATGCAGTTGTAAGCTTAGGGGCAGATGAAATCCAATCAATGATTGATGAAGATGGTAAAGCAGAAGCGCAGTGTCACTTTTGCAATGAGATTTATCTGTTAACTAGGGAAGACTTAGAACAACTAAAAAGAGAAGCGAAAGGCTAAAAAAATAGCGCTCGCTGGGAGTTGGAGAAATTGAAAAAAAAGGCTATATGGGGTATTGTTTTGTGCTTAGTCATTATAAATTGTATGACAGTTGCTTTTTTTATGAATAGGGATCGTGATGGTGTTCCTGCTTCTGGATCAGGTAATACGAGTGAGGTAATTGCAACTATCGATGAAGTAGACATTACTAGAGAACAATGGATGGCAGAGCTAGAGTCGCGCTTTGGTAAGGATACGCTAAAGGAATTAATAAATGGAAAAGTAGTTGAACTGCTAGCAGAAAAGCACAAGATTACTGTTTCAGATGATGTAATTGAGCGAGAATTAACTGTCTATAAATCAATGTACAATTCTTTAGATGAAGAACAGTTAGGAAATGAAGAGAATTGGGAAGACCAAATTCGTTATAGCATATTACTTGAAGAGCTGCTTACAAGAGATGTAACCGTTCCTGAAGAAGACATTAAAGCCTTTTATAATAGTAATAAGGATTTATATAACATTGAGGAATCGTATCGCCTTGCTCAAATTACTGTGAAAAGTGAAAAAGAGGCATTAATGATTATTGAAGAACTTGAAGGTGGTTCAAGCTTTGAAGCGTTAGCTTTAGAAAAATCACTTGATGAATTTTCAGCCAATTCAGGAGGAGATATCGGCTTTGTCTCAAAGGGAAATGAATATATTCCGGCTGAATATTTAGAGGTTGTTCCTACTTTAAATGAAGAGCAATGGAGTACTCCAATCAAGGTTGATTCAGGTTATGCAGTGATTTTATTAAAAGAGAAACTTAAAGGTATAACCTATAGTTATGAAGATGTGAAGGGGCAAATTCGAAGGCAAATTGCTCTTGAGCAAATGGAAGGATCTGTGTCTGTTGACCCACTTTGGGATGAGGTTGGTGTCACTTGGTTTTATGGGGATGAACAAGTAAAAAAGTAGTGCAAATAGCATAAAATGTTTTGACAATTTTTTAAAAAATTGTTATATTACTTATAAATCCAATAAAATTACTCGGAATAGGGAGGAATAATATGTCACGCGTAGCAAACTCTATACATGAATTAATAGGTGAAACACCAATTGTAAAGTTAAATAGACTAGTAGATGATAATAGTGCTGATGTGTACTTAAAACTTGAATATTTTAATCCAGGTAGTAGTGTTAAAGATCGTATTGGTCTTGCAATGATTGAAGCCGCAGAGAAAAATGGCGATTTAAAAGCAGGAGATACAATCGTTGAACCTACAAGTGGTAACACTGGAATTGGCCTTGCTATGGTAGCGGCTGCGAAAGGTCTTAAGGCTGTATTGATCATGCCTGATACAATGAGTGTTGAACGTAGAAACTTGCTTAGAGCCTACGGTGCCGAACTTATTCTTACACCTGGAGCCGAAGGAATGAATGGAGCAATTCGTAAAGCAGAAGAGTTATCTAAAGAGCATGGTTACTTTATGCCCCAACAATTCAAAAACGAAGCAAATCCTGAAGTGCACCGTCTAACTACAGGTAAGGAAATTGTTGCGCAAATGGGTGATCAACTTGATGGATTTGTATCTGGTATTGGTACAGGTGGTACAATTACTGGTGCTGGATCTGTTCTTAAGGAGAACTATCCATCTATTAAGATTTATGCTGTAGAGCCAACTGATTCTGCCATACTTTCAGGTGGAAAACCAGGTCCGCATAAACTTCAAGGTCTTGGTGCTGGGTTTGTTCCAGATATTTTAAATACTAATGTTTTTGATGAAGTTGTAACAGTCAAAAACGAAGAAGCTTTCGACACTGCTAGAAGAGCTGCAAGTGAAGAAGGTATCCTAGGTGGTATTTCATCAGGTGCGGCAATTTTTGCGGCTTTGAAAGTTGCAAAAGAATTAGGTAAAGGTAAGAAAGTGTTAGCTGTTATTCCTGATAATGGAGAACGTTACTTAAGCACGCCTTTATATCAATATGATTGATACCGGTCAGACAACCGAGTAATATAGATAAAGAGAGGTTTGACTAAAAACAGTCGGCCTCTTTTTTATATTTTTTTAAAAGTTAAAAAAGTCTTATTGTAGTTAAGAAACGTGTAAAGTATATTTAGTGTAGTGGTAAATAGTTTCTGAACTTAGTATCCATGGAATAGTTTCAATTCAAGGACTCAACAGATACAAAGTTCCTTTTTCAGAGGAAGTTTACTACCTACTTATAGGAAAGATCCTTGTTTGAAAATAAATATGATATGATTTCTCCATGTTATTTATGTAAAATGTAAGGATGAGTGTTAAAGGAGAGATTTGGTCATGCAACAGCATAGGACATCCGTAGGTATAGAGATAGATTACCAAGAGGACTTTTTTGAACAGTATAAGAATATAACAATCGATGAAGATAAGCATGTTTTTTTAGAAAGTGGCCGCGGTGGTAAATATAGTATTGCTGGCATTAAGCCATTTGCTACGATTAAAGGAAAAGATAACCAGATTTTTATATCAGATAAACAAGGAACAACCGTTTTAGAAGGCAACCCACTGGATCGATTTCGTGAGTGGATGCGTAGCTATCAAACAGAAACGAACCCAAACTTACCAGATTATCAAGGTGGAGCTATTGGTTTTTTTAGCTATGATTGTGTCAGATACTTTGAAAAACTACCTAGTATTGCAACGGATGATTTGGATACACCTGATTTATACTTTTTGATATTTGATGATATTGCTGTATTTGACCATGAAACATCAAAACTCTGGCTTATCACACACTATTATCAGGAAAAAGAGCGAAGTCTTGCCGAAAAGAAGCTGCAAAAGATGAAGGAGATCTGGACAAACAAATCAAAGTCAGTCATTCATGTAAAAGCAGACAAAGACCCAACATTACAATCTCCACTTACCTTTACAAAGGATTCGTTTGTAAAGGCAGTTGATCAAATAAAGCAATATATTTCACAAGGTGATGTATTTCAGGTAAATCTATCTGTCAGACGTCATTTTCAGTTAGAAAGCAACCCGATAAAAATATATGAGACATTGCGAAAAGTTAATCCTTCACCATATATGGCATACTTGCATTTTCCTGAATTTCAAATTGTCAGTGGATCACCAGAATTACTGGTAAAGAAACAAGGTACCTCAGTAAGCACTCGCCCAATAGCTGGGACAAGATCAAGAGGGAAGAGTGAAGAAGAGGATGAAAAGCTTGCTAATGAATTGATTAGGAATGAGAAAGAACGAGCAGAACATGTAATGCTTGTCGATCTTGAACGTAATGACCTTGGACGCGTATGTGAATATGGTTCAGTACATGTTAATGAATTTATGGTTATTGAGAAGTACTCGCATGTCATGCATATCGTTTCAAATGTTCAAGGTACATTAAAAGCTGATGCTAATTATGCAGATATTATCAAAGCAACTTTTCCAGGTGGTACAATAACAGGAGCACCGAAAGTACGAACGATGGAAATTATTGAGGAGTTAGAACCGACAAGACGGGGAATATATACTGGCTCAATAGGTTGGATAGGCTTTGATGAAAATATAGAGTTTAATATCGTTATTCGGACGCTATTGGCGAAGGATGGATATGGGTATGTTCAATCTGGTGCTGGGATTGTCATTGATTCCAATCCAGATTTTGAATATAAAGAGTCCTTGAAAAAGGCAAAAGCAATACTTAAAGCAATTGAGTTGAGTAAAGAAGAGAATATACTATTAAGTTGAGGTGAGTTTAGTGATTTTAATGATTGATAATTATGATTCTTTTACGTTTAATTTAGTACAATACTTGGGTGAGCTTGGAGAAGAATTGATTGTAAAGCGAAATGATGAGATCACCATCTCCGAGATCGAACAATTAAATCCGCAATTTTTAATGATTTCTCCTGGTCCTTGTAGCCCAAATGAAGCAGGAATTAGTATGGAAGCAATTAAGTACTTTGCAGGAAGAATCCCAATTTTTGGCGTCTGTCTAGGGCATCAATCAATTGCCCAAGTTTTTGGTGGTGACGTAATCCGTGCTGAACGTTTGATGCATGGTAAAACCTCTGAAATCAATCATAACGGGGAATCGATTTTTAAAGATATGGAGAATCCATTTACGGCTACGCGTTATCACTCATTGATTGTAAAGAAGGAAACGTTACCTGATTGTTTAGAGATAACTGCCTGGACAGATGAAGATGAAATTATGGCAATTCGACATAAAACATTACCTATAGAAGGTGTTCAATTTCACCCTGAATCAATTATGACGTCATTTGGTAAAGAGCTATTGAAGAACTTTATTACGACTTATAATTTAGTAAAAGAGAGTTAATACGGTGTATATCTATTGTAACTCGCAGTTTATAAAGGATACAGAAGCCACGATTTCTCCATTTGATCATGGCTTTCTTTATGGTATAGGTGTCTTTGAAACGTTTAGAGTGTATAAGGGGTTCCCTTTTTTGCTCTATGATCATTTAAATAGACTTCAACATGCAATCGACGAATTAGAGATTGCATATAAGATAAACGTAAATGAAGTATCAGATATGCTTCAGAAATTAATTCAAATGAATCATTGTGAGAATGAGGATGTAACAGTAAGGTTTAATATATCGGCAGGAAATGGTGGAGTTGGTAAGCTGTTGCAATCGTATGAATCTCCTAATGTCCTATGTTTCTTAAGAAAGGCACCGGATATTCAAAGGACAGAGAAGCATGCAGCAATCTTACAACTTCGGAGAAATACTCCTGAAGGAAAGAGTCGTTTGAAATCTCATCACTATTTAAATAATATTTTAGGGAAACGGGAACTCAAGGATACTCCAGATCTAGAAGGAATTTTCTTAACAGAACAAGGTTATGTTGCGGAAGGTGTCGTTTCTAATATATTTTGGATGAAGAATGAAATCATGTATACACCGTCTTTAGAAACAGGCATTTTAAATGGGATTACAAGGCAGTTTACGATGAATTGTTTGCAATTGTTGGGAATACCAATCCAAGAAGGGTTTTTTTTACAAGAGGATTTGTTAAATGCATCAGAAGTCATCATCACAAATTCCTCTCAAGAAATGATTCCGATAAAAACAATCAACAATCATGTCTTTCAAGGAAGTAATGGAATAATGATCCAAAGATTAAATGAGTTATATAATCAATACCGGACAAAACTACTGAGTATAGACGATATGTAAGGGATTGAATGAGAATGGAACTAGTGACAAGGCAGCAAATAATAGAATGTGGTCCATATAAGCTTGATTATAGTAAAAGAACACAGGTTATGGGAATTTTAAATATGACTCCGGATTCTTTTTCGGATGGGGGTAAATATATCGATATTGAGCGCGCTGTATCACATGCTAAGGAAATGATTTTGCATGGTGCGGATATTATTGATGTAGGCGGTGAATCCACAAGACCGAACTTTCAACCGGTATCAGTCGAAGAGGAAATAAAAAGAGTCGTTCCGGTAATTGAAAGGCTTTCAAAAGAGATAAACGTTCCAATATCTATCGATACGTACAAGGCTGAAGTTGCTAAACAGGCAATAAAAGCGGGAGCAACAATAATAAATGATATCTGGGGAGCAAAAGCTGATCCCGATATGGCAAATGTAGCGGCTTTTTATGATGTTCCAATCATTCTTATGCATAACCGAAATAATCTAAATTACAATGATTTAATTCCTGATATGATAACAGACTTATTGGAGTCTGTTACTATTGTTAAAGAAGCTGGAGTAAAAGATGAGAAAATCATACTGGATCCGGGAATAGGATTTGTAAAAACTTTTGATGATAATTTAAGCGTTATGCGTCAATTAGATGCTTTTGTACATCTTGGTTATCCTGTATTATTAGGTACATCGCGAAAATCGTTTATTGGACAAGTTTTGGATTTACCTCCTAATGAGCGGATGGAGGGGACTGGCGCAACAATTTGTGTAGGAATCGAAAAAGGCTGTCAATTCATACGAATTCATGATGTTTTGGAGATGTCGAGGATGGTTAAAATGATGGATGCGATGCTTGGAAAGGGAGGACAACGCCATCGATAAAATATATGTTAATGGTATGGAGTTTTATGGATATCACGGAGTTTTTAAAGAAGAAAACAAACTCGGTCAACGATTTAGAGTGGATCTAGTAGTAGAACTAGATTTAAAACGCGCAGGAGATACTGATGAATTAGAGCATACGGTCAATTATGCTGGACTATATGATTGTTGTAAACGGATTGTAGAAGGTAAACCATTCAAGCTCGTTGAAGCTGTCGCTGAACAAATTTCCAAGGAAATCTTAGCAACTTATCAACATATTGATAATTGTACAATAAAAATGATAAAGCCTGATCCTCCAATCCCGGGACACTATAAAGAAGTGGCTGTTGAAATTAAAAGGGGCAGAACATGAAGGTAGATGTATATATAGCATTAGGTTCTAATATGGGTAATCGTGAAGAATATTTAACTAAAGCAATAAAAAGAATACAACTTCACCCAGCAATTGAAGTGGTAGATTTATCCTCTATTTATGAAACGGACCCAATTGGATACACAAATCAAGCAGAATTTTTAAACATGGTTATAAAGATAAATACCGATCTATCAGCGTTTGAACTACTAGATGTTCTACAAGATATTGAAAAGCATTTAGATCGGAAGCGTGAATTAAAATGGGGGCCTCGAACATTAGACCTTGACATTTTACTGTATAATCATGAAAATATTGAAGCAGAACAATTAATTATTCCGCATGAAAGAATGCATGAACGTGCTTTTGTTTTAATTCCTTTATATGAATTAGACAAAGACATAAGCATACCTACAATAGAAGAATCATTATTGTCTATCATAGAGCATTTATCAGATAAAGAAGGAGTCCGAATATGGAAGCAGAAAAATGGGGTAGACGTATTCGCGCTTTTAGAAAGTTAAAAGGCTTTACCCAAGAAAGTTTCGCAAAAGATCTTGGAGTTTCTGTTTCTGTTTTAGGCGAAATAGAAAGAGGCAATCGTGAACCCAATAAGCAATTTATCGAGGATATAGCTAAAGCATTAAATATAACAGTTGAAGAGTTAACCCCAAATTAAAGGAAAGGAGGTAAGGTGTAATGTTTAAGATTGGTGAGATTGAGTTAAAAAACAGAGTCGTATTAGCACCGATGGCTGGTGTTTGTAACTCAGCTTTCCGTCTAACGGTTAAAGAGTTTGGTGCAGGTTTAGTGTGTGCTGAAATGGTAAGTGATAAAGCTATTTTATATAACAATGCAAAAACGATGGGCATGCTTTACATTGATGAACGTGAAAAACCTTTAAGCCTTCAAATATTTGGAGGTAAAAAAGAAACTTTAGTAGAAGCTGCTCGATTTGTTGATAAAAATACAACAGCTGATATTATTGATATAAACATGGGTTGCCCAGTGCCGAAAATTACAAAATGTGATGCTGGAGCAAAATGGTTATTAGATCCTACTAAAATCTACGAGATGGTATCGGCTGTAGTTGAAGCTGTAGATAAGCCAGTTACAGTTAAAATGCGCATGGGCTGGGATGAGGACCATATTTTTGCAGTGAAAAATGCACAAGCTATAGAACGTGCAGGCGGTAAGGCTGTTGCGTTACATGGTCGTACACGCGTTCAAATGTATGAAGGAACGGCTAATTGGGATATCATTAAAGAAGTAAAGGAATCAGTATCGATTCCGGTAATTGGTAATGGTGATATTGCAACCCCCCAGGATGCAAAGCGTATGCTTGATGAAACAGGTGTAGATGGTGTAATGATCGGTAGAGCTGCACTTGGAAACCCTTGGATGATTTATCGTACAGTTAAATATCTTGAAACTGGAGAATTGATGGATGACCCTGGTGTACGTGAAAAAATGGAGGTTTGTAAACTCCACCTTGATCGTTTGATTGCATTGAAAAATGAAAATATTGCAGTACGTGAAATGAGAAAGCATGCTGCATGGTATTTAAAAGGTATTAGAGGTAATGCGAAAGTAAGAAATGAGATCAACTTAATGAATACTAGAGATGAGTTTGTTACATTGTTGGATGAGTTTGTTTTGGAAATGGAAACAAAACAACAAAATTCTATTCAAGTAGGGTAATTAAATAAGTTGAATGATTGACGTATTGCTACTGTTATACTGCCGGTTCTCCTGGCAGTTTTCTGCTTTTTGATTTGGGTATTTATACTAAACTAGAACGATAGTTTGCGGTAGCCTGATAATGGATATCGAATTAGGGATTTGACTAACTAGATATTGATCCAGATGCATACACTGCTATTTCTAGTAAGAGATTGGAGTTGTAATATAGATGAGTCACGATGAACTAAATCCGGAAGAATTAAATGATCAACTAAAGGTAAGACGAGAAAAATTACATAATTTACGAGAAAAAGGGTTAGATCCGTTCGGTAAACGTTTTGAGAGAACGCATCAAACAGAAGAAATTAATACTAGCTATAATGAAATATCAAAAGAAGAACTAGAAGAAAATGAAACTTCCGTTACAATAGCGGGACGGATCATGACAAAGCGAGGAAAAGGAAAAGCAGGCTTTGCGCACATTCAAGATTTATCTGGCCAAATTCAGATTTATGTTCGTAAAGATGCAATTGGCGAGGAAGCATATGATTTATTTACTAGTGCAGACTTAGGAGATATCGTAGGTGTAACAGGAGTTGTATTTAAAACAAAAGTAGGCGAATTATCAATTAAGGTAAAAGCCTTTGAACTACTAACTAAATCACTTCGCCCCTTACCTGATAAGTTCCATGGTCTGAAGGATATAGAGCAACGTTATCGTCAAAGATATGTTGACCTAATCATGAGTCAAGAAAGTAAAAAGACATTTATTACTCGTAGTAGGATTATCCAATCAATGCGTCGTTACCTTGATGACCAGGGTTATTTAGAAGTAGAAACACCAACTATGCATTCCATACCTGGTGGTGCATCAGCTCGACCGTTTATCACTCACCATAACGCGTTGGACATGCCATTATACATGCGAATTGCGATTGAATTACATTTGAAACGATTAATTGTCGGTGGTCTTGAAAAAGTGTATGAAATTGGCCGAGTATTTAGAAATGAAGGCGTCTCTACACGTCATAACCCTGAATTTACTATGATTGAACTGTACGAAGCATATGCGGATTTTCAAGATATCATGGCGCTAACTGAAAATGTCGTTGCTCATATAGCTAAAGAAGTACTAGGAACAACAACGGTTCAATATGGCGAATATGAAGTAAACCTTGAGCCAAAATGGACTAGACTTCATATGGTAGATGCCATTAAAGAATACACAGGTGCTGACTTTTGGAATGAGATGTCTATAGAAGAAGCCCAAGCGCTAGCTAAAGAGCATAACGTTGAAATTAAAGAACATATGCAATATGGACATATCGTTAATGAATTCTTTGAGCAAAAAGTTGAAGAAAAGTTAATTCAACCAACATTCATTTACGGTCATCCAGTTGAAATATCTCCATTGGCTAAGAAAAATGATGAAGACCCTCGTTTCACTGATCGATTTGAGTTGTTCATTGTTGCACGTGAACATGCGAATGCGTTCACTGAATTAAATGATCCAATTGATCAAAAGCAACGATTTGAAGCTCAACTACAAGAAAGAGAACTTGGTAATGATGAAGCACATCTGATGGATGAAGATTTTATAGAAGCTTTAGAGTACGGTATGCCGCCAACGGGTGGTTTAGGAATTGGTATAGATCGTTTAGTTATGCTTTTAACTAATTCACCGTCGATTCGCGATGTATTGTTATTCCCTCAAATGAGACACCGTTAAGTTTAAGGTAAACCCTCTGCTATTGCAGGGGGTTTTTGTTTTAACAGTAGTGGTTGGCGATCTTTTAGTTGTAATATAATGATGGCTATTTATTTTTAAAATAAAGCTTGCTATATAAATAGATTGGTGTTATATTTGAATACGTTGCCGCGAAACAGGTGACAAGCTTTAAAAAATAACGTAAAAAACTTCTTGACATAATGATAGATAGTTTGTTATTATAATAAAGTTGCTCCAAACAACAATGATCTTTGAAAACTAAACAAAACCAAGCGTGCCAACGTTAATTTCGATTAACAAAAGAGTACTATATAATAGTACAAATGTTTTAAACTTTTAAGAGCTATATCAAACACTTTATTGG
>NZ_JCAXET010000033.1:0-24959 GCF_059758525.1 Metabacillus sp. GQ13 | reverse complement strand
ACTAAGGAGAGTTTTTTTTATAAAAAGCTAGTCTTGTGATTCAAGCAAACTTAGTGTGAATTCACCTACCTGACCTTTTTCATATAGGTTTGTAAATGACGTAGAATATTGTTGGATTGATCCTCTAAATTGCCAGTTATGTTCAGGGACTTTTACATCAAATGTCCCTTTGTATAGTAATGTCGTAACATCATGGTATTCCTCACTCGTCACGTTAAACTGAACAGTTAATTTATTTAGGCGATTGACCTTCTCTTTTTTGTAACTTGTCACTTGAATAGATCGATCATTTAAAAGAATCTCTTTTACCAAAAGATCATCTCCTTTATCTTGTACATAAAAAGCCGTGTCCGTATTGATTTGAGCTCATATGATGGCTAAATTCATGTCCCTTTCCTCCAAATAATAGCACTTGAACTACACTAGGGCAAATAACTTGTTTCGACCCTCTATTCTATTTTAAACAATGCATGGCTTCTTCCGCTTCATCCCATGTTACAGTGTAACCCTTTCCTTTCGAACAAAAAATTGATGAGGAAGAGTACTCAGGATCAGCATTTTTATTATATCCAATCCTCTCAATAACCGCTTCTTCGTTATGACAAGTATCATACCCAGCAAAGACTAAGTTTATTGTCCCCTTCCCCTGCGTAAATGAAGCTAATTGACTACTATAGTTCATAAATGTTGCAACAGGTACAACGCCCGTTATGATCGCTTTATCTGCATCTGTTTGTGGAGAATCATAACTTCCGTAAGCATGTTGAACATCTGATAACACTCGACCCATCTGATCTACATCTACTTTGATCTTAAATCGATAAAACGGTTCCAGTAACTGGTTTGATGCTTTTTCCAACCCTTGGCGTAAAGCTCGATAGGTAGCCTCTCGAAAATCACCACCAGATGTATGCTTATTATGGGCTCTTCCAGTCAGTAGGCAGACCTTACAATCTGTTAGAGCAAATCCTGTCAAGAGACCATGATGTTCCCTTTCAAACAAATGATGACGAATTAAGTTTTGGTTGCCAAACGTCATGTCATCAGCATGGCAATGATTATCGAAAGTTAACCCACTGTTCCTTTCACCTGGTTGTAACAATAGATGCACTTCAGCATAATGTCCTAACGGTTCAAAATGACCATATCCGGTTACCTCTGACGCAATCGTTTCTTTATAAATCACTTCTGGTTTTTCAAACTGTACGTCAATACTGAATCGCTCTTTTACCACTTGCACCAAGATTTCTAATTGGATTTCCCCCATGACATGGATATGTATCTCCTGTAAGCTTTCCTCCCAGATAACATTTAACGATGGGTCCTCTACTTCCAACCGCTTAAAATACTGTAAAACATCTTTTTTATGTAAACTCGAACTGAATGTCACGTTAGATCGTAAGGTTGGTGTAATATTATAGGTTGCTTTTTCTTTTAGATGTCCGATTCCATCACCTATAGACACAAACGATAAACCGATAACCGCAAAAATCTCACCTGCTTGTACTTGATCAACAGTTTTAAAGGTATTGCCGTTATATCGACGAATCTGGGCTATTTTTTCAGTGATTGTGTCTTCATTATCGCCATAGGTAATGGGGTCTCGAACTTTCAAGGTTCCACTCAAAGCTTTGATAAAAGTGATTCTTGCTCCCTTCTCATCATGGCGAATTTTATAAACACGACCGGAAAATGGTTCTTGAGTTGTGTAGTTGGTTAATGTTAATTGATCAACTAGTTCTAAAAAATGCTTTATTCCGAGATCATGAAGAGCAGATCCCGATAATAGTGGAAAAATGGTGTTGTTCGCAATCAGTGTTTGCAACGTTTTAAGAGATAGTTCATGTTCATAGCCGTTTTCAAAATAGGATTCTAACAATGATTCATCTCGTTCAGCGACAAACTCTACAATTTCTTCACTCATCACATTGTTTTTAAAGTCTGTTAGATCACAAACATCAACTGTTAAATTCCTTTTCACTTCATTGATTACTCGATTTACATCTGCTCCAACTCGGTCAGTTTTATTAACAAAGAAAAACGTTGGGATTTCATGTTTTCTTAAAAGTTCCCAAACTGTTTCGGTATGTCCTTCTATCCCTTCAACAGCACTAATAATGACAATTGCATAATCCATTATTTGTATCGCACGTTCCATTTCAGGAGAAAAATCGATGTGGCCAGGTGTGTCAATTAAGTAGTAGGTAGAATCCCGTATTGTAAACATGCCTTGATCGGAAAACACAGTGATCCCACGTTGTCTCTCGATATCATGACTATCTAGAAAGGCATCCTTATGGTCGACACGTCCTCTTTTATCGATGCTTTTGGTGTGATAAAGTAGTTGTTCTGAAAAAGTTGTTTTACCTGCATCGACATGAGCTAATATCCCTATCGTCTTATTCATGTTTTAGCCCCTCTATTATCTTTCTATAAATAATCTATGATCTTTCTAGTTATTATAGCAAATCTACTATATATAATTGAACACTTTAAACCGATCCATAAGCAGCAATTATTTCATGATTATAACACTAATTTGTAGGGTATTCCCTTAAAAGTGATTATGATAGATTTATTAGGTAAGCGTTTACAAACGGTTTTATTGGAGGTGAAAATAATCTTTCTCTATCCTGTAATCAAGTCTATTCGTTTTAAAGAAGACTAGGTTATATGGGAATTGGTGAATTAAGTACATATATTAATAGGAGGCTAAACCATTGAATCTAGTATTTAAACGAAATGGTGTATTGTTACTTATGCTCGTTTTATTAACCAGTCTCATTTTGCCGATGACTACCTCTGCAGCTCCTGAGACTAAACATCAAGGGAAAGGTAATGGAAAAAGTAGTAATATTCAGTCCTATGTGAGTGATATGCAACCTGGTTGGAACTTAGGAAATACCTTTGATGCAACAGGCGATGATGAAACATCTTGGGGTAACCCGCGTGTGACCAAAGAATTGATCAACGGGATTGCTGACCAAGGGTACAAAAGTATTCGAATTCCGATTACATGGGATCAAAGAATCGGTGTAGGACCTGACTATAAAATTGATCCAGCATTTATGAATCGAGTGCAAGAAGTGGTTGATTGGTCTTTAGATGCAGGTCTATATGTCATGATTAATATCCATCATGATTCCTGGATATGGGTAAATCAAATGGGATCTGATCATGACGAAGTTTTAGCTCGATATGAATCGGCATGGACACAGATCGCAAACCGCTTCAAAAATCATCCAAATAAGCTAATGTTCGAGAGTGTGAATGAGCCTAGGTTTACCGATGGTTGGGGTGATGTCTCAGAAGATCACTTTGAGATGCTAAATGAACTGAATACTTCTTTTCACAAGATTGTTCGAGACTCTGGGGCTAAAAATGTTAAACGACCGCTTGTCCTGCCAACATTAGAAACAGCTTCCTCACAAGAAAATCTTGATGATCTATACAAAACAATAGTTAGTTTAAATGACCCGAACCTAATTGCAACCGTTCACTACTACGGATATTGGCCGTTTAGTGTGAATGTAGCAGGCTTTACTAAATTTAACGAAGAGACAAAGAATGATATTATCAACACTTTCGATCGAGTTCATCATTCGTTTGTCGCAAAAGGGATTCCAGTTATCCTTGGGGAATATGGTCTACTTGGGTTTGATAAAAATACGGAAACGATTGAACAAGGTGAGAAATTAAAATTCTTTGAGTTCTTGAATTATTATGTACAAGAAAAAGAGATCACACATATGTTATGGGACAATGGCCAGCATTTCAATCGTCAAACATATCAATGGGCAGACCCAGATCTATACAATTTATTGAATACAAGTTTAAAGCAGAGATCAGCTACTGCTGAAACAGATCTTATCTTTCTGAAAAAAGATGCTGATGTTGAGGATATCTCAATTAAACTTAATCTAAATAATAATCGTCTAACCGGGATTAAGGCTGATCATAAAAAGTTGCATAAGAAAAAAGACTATGAGCTAAACGGTGATGTATTAACACTCAATGCCACTCTACTAAAAAAGCTGACTTCTTCGGGTACTCTTGGTCAGAATGGTGAATTGATCGCTGAATTTAATAAAGGTGTTGATTGGAGATTTGATGTTATTCTCTATGACACGCCAACATTGGAAAGTGTTAATGGAACAACTGATTCCTATGCTATTCCGACTGAATTTAATGGAGATCGTCTAGCTACAATGGAAGCTGTTTATGCTGATGATGGAAGCAATGCAGGCCCGCAAAACTGGACTTCATTTAAGGAATTTGCTTATGCATTCACACCTTCTTACGATACAAATGAAATGAAACTACTACCTGCCTTCTTTAATGAGGTGCGTGATGGGGAAGTCCTTTTGAAATTTCATTTTTGGAGTGGTGAAGTGGTTACCTATAAAATAACTAAAACAGGCTCAATCATTAGCGGTGTAGCTTTGTAAATCATTTCTTACTAGTCAGCTAAAACAATGGCTGACTGGTTTTTTTGTCTAATCCCTCTACACTTATGATGAGCTTACTTATGAATTTCGATTTTCATCACAAAAAGAGCCCGCTATTTCCGCGAACTCCTACACGTTTAAAACCATTCTAACTGTTTTTAAGATATGCCCATTAAAGTTTTCATCGAATTCAGAGACAATCTCAAACCCCTTTGCCTGATAAAAGGATAGTCCAGTTTTATTTTCTTTTTCAACATCTATAAAAACCTTTTTTGTATTTTCAAGATGATCAATACCCTTTTTAAGTAATGCTGTGCCTAATCCTTTTCCTTGATACTCAGGATATAAATAGATCGCTGACAGTTCCGTTTCTCCATCTTCATTAAGCCGCGAAAAATTCGCAAACCCAACAAGATCACCATTTACTTCTGAAACAACCAGGCAAGAATTCTCCAATCGTTTGTTCATCATCTCGTCATTATAAGCCATTTGTAAGAAGCTATCTTGAATTTCTAGTGGTATGATTCCTTCGTATGTTTCATTCCAACTTGTTTTTGCGATGTTCTGAACGTGGCTTATATCTTCCTTTTGCATGTTACGAATCTTGAGTTTAATTATCCTCACCCCCAGTTTGATAAGGAAAGCACATTAAAATAACGCTCAATCTACTTTCTGGCCGTTCCTTCTAGCAAATTGGTAAAAATCTCGATCTTCCATTTCAACATCTCTGCTTTAACTTGACCTAGTAATTGGCCTTCTCGACTTTTCCGTATTTTTTTCAATATTAATAGTAAGATAACCAACAGCTAACATTCCCATCGTGCCCATTATAATAGCAATCATTTCTGGAACTGTATTTTTGTAGTTAATTAACACTGATATTGAACTAATGCCCACTACTAAGAGAAATAGCCAATTTGAGTACCTTGAAAAGAACTTATTCATTAGACTTCTCTCCTTGATAGGTAATTTATTTTTCTCTATTCTCATCGTTCCAGTCTCTTTGTTTCAGCTTTAGCTGATCATTTACTTCAGGATGTTCTTCAAGGTCTTATCAAGAGTGTTAAAGGTAAAGTTGTAACCTTCACGTTCTAATCGTTCTGGAAGGACCCAGCGGCTTTTCAAGACCAATTCTGTTTCAGTGCGGAGCATTACTGAACCGATCTCAAGCATCCATTTAGGTGCAGGCAGGCCGATGGGTCTATTCATTACCGAGCGAATTTGTTTCATGAGTTCTCGATTACTAACAGGTTGAGGAGCTGAACAATTAAAGACGCCGCTAAGTTCTTCTCTATCTCTTAAGAAAAGAACGATCTGAAATAGATCTTCAACATGGATCCAACTGAATTTCTGGTTGCCTGATCCGTGCACACCACCAAGTCCAAACATCACTAAGTTTCGGTAAGGTGTTATCACACCTCCACCTTTACCTAATACGATGGCAATCCGCAAAGCAATTTGTCTTGTATTCGGCAATTTAAAAGAAAAGAAGGTTTCCTCCCAAGTTGTTGCAACATCTACGGAGAATCCTGAACCAATCTCTCCATTTTCTTCTGTCATAGGACGATCTTCCGCATGTCGATAAATGGTTGCAGTACTAGAGTTCATCCAAACAATAGGTGGTTTTTTACAGGCTAAGATGGATTCTCCCAGAATCTTAGTTGTTCTTGTTCTGGAGTTCATGATTTTTTGTTTGTTTGCTTCATTATACCGACAATTTACAGATTTCCCAGCAAGATTAATAAGCAGTTCTGCTTCTTCTAATGCCGCTATAATAGCTGTTTTATCATCCCAAGAAATATGATGCGTTTGTCTTGAGATGATTTTCACTTTATATCCAAGGTTAACAAAATGATTTTCAAAATATGTACCGATAAAACCCGTTCCTCCTGCTAAAACCACTTTCTTTTTCAACCTTGTGACCCCCATTTGTTTTCCGAATATGTCATTCTAGCAAATTGCCTAACGAGACGATGGCTCGAGATAAAAAGGCGACTAGTTTAGTAAATTCTTTTCAAGAATGACTTTTAATTTTCATTATGTATCAATATAAGTACTATTGACATCGAAACCAAATTTCATATTCAAATTAGCCTAATTCGCCATTTATTCTTTGTTTTTGTTTAGATTACCTTATAACGATGTTCTTTTAAATAGTGATGCTGTTTTTCCATTAGTTTGTAACAACACCATCATTTCGATATTGAGGATCCATTCCACCTAGCAAGCTCTAAAATGTACCTTTATCAATTTCATAGCCAATTTTGTATCTAACTTTTTTGTGTCCTGAAATGCAATGTTAATGGGCAATTTAGTTTTATTGTTTAGGAATATTAGGAGAATCACCAAAAATACTAGTATGCAGTGTAGCCCAAAATTCTTCTATAAATCTATCAGGACTTGAAGTGAAATGAACATATACTAAGTTCAAAGATCTCTTCTCTTCAACCTTTCTTCAGTTTCTATTTATTGGTTTACACCTTTACGGAATTACTGAGAGTTTAAGTAGTCGGCTTTCTCGCAATCTCTAATTAATTTTACCATAACTATCTCACAAAATTTGGGAAAAGTAGGTATTTTTTAATAGAATCGCCAATTTATTGAATATACGATTAATAAGTGGAAAACTGGGAACCATATTGTTGGGCATTGAATCGGTGCTCTTTAGGTTCCTAACTACATTCAGATAAAGGGGTGTTGTACAATGGCTAGAAATAAATTATTAGTGCCAGGTGCAGAAAATGCTCTAACTTCCATGAAACAGGAAATTGCGAATGAATTAGGGGTTGAACTAGGTGCCGATACGACCGCTCGTGCGAATGGTTCTGTTGGGGGAGAAATGACAAAGCGCTTAATTGCGATGGGTGAAAGCCAACTTCAGAATCAACAGCAATAGTTTTAGCTAGGAACCTCTAAACGGAGGTTCCTAGCTAAAAATTAAGAAAGCATATTCCTTTGTGGGATCAAAAAGAATCGCTCTCTTTTATTCATTCCATCCTTCCGAATGGGTCTCTATGTGTTCATACAACGGCCTTTGTTTCCTTGCTTTCTCGCTTTACAAGTGATTTATTCTCCCATGCTCTGCTCTTCCAACGTATACAGAGGATTAATCCACGTATCCACTCATCTAGAATAAAGGCTACCCATATTCCAATCAATCCATATCCGAAATAGATGCCTAATAAATAAGTCATTGGAACACTGAAACACCAGATGACGATAATTGATACCGACATCGTAAAACGTGCATCTCCTGCTGCTTGCAGTGACTTTTCGATAAGAATATTAAAGTTTCTCCCTGGTTCTAGTAGGAAACCCAATACTAAAAGCATAGAACCTAGTGAGATAATTTCAGGATCATTGGTAAATAAGCTTAATAATGGCCCTCTAAATAGACAAATAATCGAGACAGCACAAATCGTAATTAACATACTGCGTTTTAGATTAAGAAAGGTTTGTTTATAGGCTTCATCGTTTTCGCCAGCTCCAATTAAATGGCCAACGATAATTTGTACACCTCTTCCTAAAGAGATAGCAAGGATCATTATAAAAAACATGATGTTTTGTGTATAAATTCTTGTCGATAACATCTCGGCACCGAGTGAAACGATAAAAGCTGTTGTGACAATTTGATTGGCTGAATAAGACAAATTTGAGGCTGAGGCAGGAATTCCAATTTTTAATATTTTCGAAACATGATCTTGCTTCCACCTTAATAGATTCTTCAAATGAAGTTGAACGTTTACTCGTTTCGTTAGGACTAGTAAATTCGCTACAAGTCCTATGCAAATGCTAATAACTGTCGAAATCGCCACACCAGTAACACCTAGCTTAGGGAATCCGAATGCACCATATATCAGCAGATAATTACCAATAATATGGATGATGTTTATTCCTATTGCTACAAACATCGTATCCCTCGTATACCCGTGGGATTGAATGATTGCAGTAACTGTCACCATCATCGCTTGGATAAATAATGAGCCACCAGCAATAACAAGATACGTTTTTGCAAGAGTAAATAGAGATTCATCAAGGTCAAACATCATTAAAAGGTGATCACTAAAAAAAATCATGATCAAACTAATGAACAAACCGAATAACAAATTAAGTGAAATCGATGTAGCTACAAGTTTTCCAATTTCATCGTGCTTTTTCGCTCCTAGATACTGGGTAATCACTACTGCTGAACCGACTGCAACGAAATTAAACAATAAAAAGGCAAACATAATGATTTGATTAGCAACACCTACAGCTGCTACAGCCGAATCAGATACCCTGCTTAACATGAATGTATCTGCCGTTCGGAGAAACATTTGTAATGCAGATTCGATAAATATGGGCCAGGTGATGGCAAATAAAGAAAGGTTGATCGTGCTAGTTTTGTCCCCCACAAAAAGACCCCTTCAGGTTTTTAATTGATTACATAAGAGTTGAGTAAACTTATCGTTTAGCAAGTTATACTATAAGCTGTTTTGATTTTTTCTAAGCCGTATTGTACAACCTCTAATGCTCCTTTTTCTCGATAATCTTGAACAAAAAGCTCTAGTGATAAATATTCATGATAGCCTGTTTGTTCAAGCAACTTTGCGAATTCCTTTGTATTCGAAATACCATCTCCGGGAAATACACGTTCATTGTCATGAATGTCTTCTCTTTTAGGATAACGTGGATAATCGTTTACATGAACAATTCCAATATTTCTGCTTGTTAGATCACGTAAATGATTCAAATCACTTCCGCCTATATACATATGAAACGGATCCAATAATATTCTCGTATCATCTACACCGCTCTCCTTTGCTACAAAGATAGCTTCACTCAGTTTAGATAAATTCTTGGCTCTCCCCCAGAATTCTAGGTATGGTTCGATCCCAATCTTACGTGCAATTCCTGTCAGTTCAGCAAAATTTTTAGCTATTACTTTAAGTGGTACTCCTTCAACATGACCAAAAGGTGGAGCTGCGACAGCTTTGCAGCCTAATTCTGCAAGGAGATGCATTTCTCTTTTTGCTTGTTCAAATCCAAGTGTACGTGTTGACTCATCTCGATCTGTCCATTTAAAAAAGGCAATCGCATTAACAAGAGTGATACCAGAATCATCGATATGGTCTTTTAAGTCTTTTATTGTTCCGCCACTTTGTAAATAGACAATAATATCATTTACCCATAATTCAATCCCCTGATAGTCTGCCTTTGAGGCTACATCTATCTGCTCTTTTACATTTAAATTGAATGGAAGAAGTGTCGAGGTATTTAATGCAGTTTTAAATGGAAACAAGTCGAATTCTCCTCTACGATTAGTTTGTTAATATTCTATTTGAAACTTTACTAGATCACTTTTGTAAATACTGCAGCTTATTAAAGAGTATTCGATTTTGAGGATACATCGTATCTGCCTCACTAGCAGGATGAAACTCTTTATAACGTGGATTACTAAATTTTTTGCGATAACTAGTGGCAGTCATTCCCTTACTAGTTTTAAATACTCGACTGAAGTAATTTTCATCTAAAAAACCAACCTTGTATGCGATTTGTTTGATCGTCCAATCCTCATATAATAAGAGCTGACAAGCCTTTTCTATTCTTTGTTGAATAATTGTTTCTCTTGGTGTCCGACCCATATGCTGCGTGAATAGCCTTGAAAAATGTTCATGTGTCCATCCCACACTTTGTGCCAATTGCTCAATAGACAAAGGATTATTCAGATTATTCTCAATGTAATCTAATGCTTTTAGGATCTGTGGAGGAATTCGGTCTGTATGTGCAACTAATGGCTCATCAACAATTTGACCATTAAGTTCTTCTAATAGGGATAAAAGCAAAGAACTTCCTCGTTGTTGGATACGATCTGGTATTGAATAAGCGATATGAAGAATTTGCTTCATCATCAAGACGTACAAATCTTCAACATTTGGTATATAGGAGGGTCCATTCTTCTTAAGAATATCTTGTAAGGGTTCCCATTCTATTTCACTATCAAAGTAAAAATGAATAAATAAATGTCGACACGGTTTTTTCGGATCATAATAATAGGTATGAGATTCATTGGGACGACTTAATATGAAGCAAGGTTCCTTAAGATTATAGGCTGTATCCTCTACTTGGTAAACGGTATTTGAGCCATCTGGAAAGTACAATAATTCATATTCTCTTAGTTTTCGTGGCCCAAGCCCTGTTCCCGGCTTCATTGTTACATCTCCCGCAATACGGATCGTTGGCAGGATTGTGAAGGCTTCTTTGTCAGTACTGAAAGGTTCACGAGCGTCTATCATTGGAAGCCCCCTATCTGGCTTAATTAAGTAGAGAGAACCAAAGCCGTCTTTATTATAGGGACGGCTTCTTCTAGCTACTTTTTTATTATACTACCCTTTTTGGAAAACCCTATTGCGTATAAACTCAAGCCTTCTAAACTGAAACAATATATTCAAGTCAACTCAAGTACCAATTCGATGATCGATAGGAATAGATTCTGTTCATTAAATCATTTTTTGTAAACTGTTATAGCTAATTTCAATACTTTCAAATGGGGGTCTTCGGCAAAGGTCTTGTTCAACAACTAGCCATTTTGTTCCGATTTCTTCTGCTACCTTAAAAATATCTTGAAAATGAAGGATCCCTTCACCTATTTCAGCAAAAAACTGTTCTTCGCCAGGTTCCATGTCTTTTATGTGAAGCAAAGGACAGCGATTCGTTAATTTCCGGAGATATTCTACTGGATCCTCACCAGCACGCTGTACCCAATAAGTGTCTAGTTCCAGTTGCACTAAATTTGGATCTGTCTCATTGAGTAAGATATCGAGTGCATACTCATTGTCAAACTTCTTGAATTCCCAATTATGATTATGATACAAAAACTGAATGCCTCTTTCACGACATTTCTCGCCAATTTGATTAAACAGTGAAGCTGATTCAAGGACTTCTTGTTTTGACCCGAATTTCGACGAATGAGTAATGTACGATCCACCGACAATATGTAAATAGTCAATCAGTGAGTTAAGGTCAGTGGTCAATGTCGATAAATCAGCGTGAGAGCCAATAACTTGTAAACCTAAATCATCTAGGTGTTCTTTTAAGCGATTTGTTGTCATCGTAGTAGGTGGACCTAATTCAATCCCTTTATAGCCTATTTCTGCAACTTTTTGTAAT
The DNA here is from genome assembly GCF_059758525.1 of Metabacillus sp. GQ13. Classification (NCBI taxonomy): domain Bacteria; kingdom Bacillati; phylum Bacillota; class Bacilli; order Caryophanales; family Bacillaceae; genus Metabacillus; species Metabacillus sp. GQ13. Next base: position 13,362 of record NZ_JCAXET010000033.1, on the reverse strand, counting down.
GAACCAAGATAATCATCAGCTAATTGTTCACGAATTGTATAAGGTTGTAATCCAATTGGGAATTTCATGTAAACACTTCCTTTGTTTGTTTTTATTCTGATAACGATACTTGTCATTTCTATCAATTTATCTATAAAAAATAGATTGTTAATCTAACACTGGCACATTAAAAAAACTCTTTTTATCAATCTAGCTGATAATATTTCAAACCCAAAGGTAATGGAGCTGGTTGTTCGCACTCCGCTGTTATTGTGATGTGCTGTTCTGTGTTTGAAGAATCAAATACACCAAGCATTACATCAAGGACATGGGCAGCCAATTGTCCAGATGCCCGATGTGGTCTGCCAGATAAAACCGCATAAGCCATATCTGCTATACCTAGTCCACGGCAATCTTCTGTAAAGTCATGGGAGTACGGCATCTCCTTGATTTGCCCGTTTCTTTGCTTCAATTGAATCGGGCCACCGAAAAAGTTCGGGTCATTGGCAATAAGGATTCCTTCTGTTCCATAGATTTCAAATCTAGGAGTATATCCATAGCTTTCCTTAGCTGCATGAAGGCTTGCGATAACACCATTATGGAAGTCAAATGAAGCGGAAACATTCATTGGAGCTTTTACCTTTACCGAGTCACCAAACCGAGGTGATTTAGGATTTTTCACAGTTACTTGATGATTAAGTTGTTGTGTGGACCCAGTCACACGACGAATTGGACCAAATAATGATACCAATGCTGTGATGTAATATGGGCACATATCAAACATTGGATCTCCGCCTAATTGGAGAAAGTTTTCGAAGTTCGGATGCATTCCATCAGATGCATTGCCCATTAAAATTAAACCAGTTGCAGCATATGGTGTACCAATCCATCCATCATCAATAAGTTTACGACAGGTTTGTAGTCCTCCACCAAGAAAGGTATCAGGTGCACAACCAACAAGTAGACCTTTTTCTTTAGCTAAAGATAGGACTTGATTGGCATCCTCACGTGTGAGAGCAAATGGTTTTTCTGTATAGACATGTTTACCGTTTTGAAGCGCTTTCAAATTTACCTCAGCATGAGCAATAGGTGCGGTTAGATTTAAAACCATGTCTATCTCTGGATCAGATAGTAACTCTTCAACGGTATAAACCTTTGGGATGTTATATTCCTCTGCCCGCTTTATTGCGAGTTCGTTTACTAAGTCTGCACATGCGTAAACCTCCAATACGTCATTGAAAGTTTCGATGCAATTTTTTAAGTAAATGGCGCTTATTTGTCCACAACCAATTAAACCAATTTTTACTTTTCTCAACATGTATCACCTTTTTCTATAAATAGTTTTAAATTTTCCTATACGTATAATTTAAGCAAATTCCACTTAAATAACAATGGAGAAGACAATAGATAAACTGGATTTATTTGATATTTTCGTTATTTTGTAGTCAACTTACTTTCGGTTCTGTAATTCCATATGAATTCAGCTATTAAAAGATAAGAAACTCACATGTTTGATAACTGACACTTTGGATGAAAATATTTTACAAAAAATTTTTGTAGGAAATCCTAATTGCAAAAAGGAAAGCAAATGTTCAGGTTGCTTTCCTTTTTGTTATTTATTGATCATAAATGGGCTTGGTTAATGTCCACAACTCTTTTAAATTTCTTTCTGCTACCGCATGGTCATGGATCATTTCTACCTATTCTATTTCTTATTTGCATATTTATGATAATTGCTTTCTCAGGAAGTATTGGTTGAAATGTTATCCGCTCTCGTGCTCTTAATTCTGTTGGAATATAGCCTTTGAGAACCAAAGGTAATATGACTGTCTGTAGTATTATGATGCTTAGCTTTTTTACATACCTTTTGCTCTCGAATTTACTTATAGAACAAACGAAAATAGAATAAGGAGACATCCTGAATGCAAATTTATTTATTGGAAATGATACAAACAATATTCGTAAACTTAAAGGGAAAAACGATGAATGGTGTTATTGAAGGTGACTGTGTTCCACATTTATTTAACTAATCGATTATTATAAAAATGGAATGGTTCCATTTGAAAGGTTTGTGAAATTCTATCAATTTGAAGAAATGGATTAGGTATTTCAAGGATTGGTAAAAAGGCGTTACTGTTAGGCAGATTTTGAAAATCGGTTAATATTTATATTTAGTCACTCTTCTTTCATAAAGTATTTTAGAATAGTATTTATTTTGTCTAACCCCGTATATTTTGTCAATTAAAGAAAATAATATTATCTTTAAATATTTATATACTCCAATATTTATCAAATTAGACTTTTGTAAAAACCTATTCTCATTTCGCCATAATACCTTTCTGTGAAAACTAAGAACAAGGATATTTTTTTCTTACAGTAAATCCAACTTTTTAATGATATGGGCATCATTAAAAGTTGTTTAATATGAACCATAAGTGAAGATAAGGAGAATGAAGATGAATTTTAAGAATATAACGGTCGCAGGTAGTGTATTGAAAACGGAGTATATCGAAAAAGGAAAACTAGGAACAGCCACAGGAGAAGGTTTCTATACATATCTTAATCCAAATTACATGAAACCTGACTTTTTAAACAGTAAATAATTATATTAATGAATTTCTAGTGAATAAAATATGTGACATATCTATCTTTAATAATAGAAGGACGCCATGTGAAAATGGAAATGGTGTACCCCCTACTATTTGTTCAACAGTAAAAAAAATCCGTTAACGAATTCATATTATTTTGTGTAAAGATAACCACTGCTTAAATCCTTTAACGCCAACATTATACTCTAGACTTTCCTATAATGAGTGTAATTCTTTGCTCGAATCCCTCTAATGGTATTTCATTTTCTAAGGTAATATGATGAAGATAAACTTCTTTATAATAAAGAAGTTATCCCATATCTCTTCGAATTTTCTATTGAAAGCTATAGCTTCAAATCTAAGTAGTTTTCATACGATTGTCATATTACTTCCATTTTGGTTCCTATATTGATTATATCATTGTAGACGATCATACCTATTTGGTAACAAGATGTTATAGTTCTAATGGATTAATGATGCTCTTAAATTATTTATCCCATTTTCTAAATAGCCCTTTAAACAGGTTAACATATATACCCAACCTTCTTTTTGTCCAATTAATTTGTTTTCTATATCAGGATCATCTTCAATGAAGCCTGATTCGTTTACCTCAATATGTGTACGAGTATGATCCAGTTCTTTTAGTGAAATTGTAACAACAGTTTCTTGACCGAATTCCCCCCATGAGAAAACGATTTTCTTATTTTCCTCGACTTCCAAAACATTGATATTTACTTCTGCGTTGTATTCGACATACTTCAATGTGATCATTTTGCCTTGTTCCCATCTCTCAGAACTCGATGAGAACCAATAATTCCCGATTTTCACGGGGTCTACAATTGCTTCAAACACCTCATTGGCTGGCTTGTGTAGTTTAAATTTTGTATTTACTTGAGTAGACATAAAAAAATCAACTCTCTTTCTGAATATTTTATCTTTCATTTTATCTTTCAATTATACTGGCTCTTCCTTAAATGAAAATCCCTTTTGCTGTAAGAACGATAATACTACTATATCCTTTATACTGTTGATTAGAAACCCTTAGTGATTTTGGATTGGAATAAATGGCCTTTTGATGGTAGGAAACTAAAAATACACAACATTAGGGATAATATCATCATGACGATAACACCTATAATTACAACAGTTTGAATGGATGTGATTTCTCCTGCAACACCCATAATACTAGTTACCGTTATCACTAAAAATGCTTGAATTAGATTGTAGACGCTACCTATTCGTCCCATTATATCAATAGGTATATTGTTCTGATAAAAAGTAAGAAATCCTGTATTAGCGTAAGCGATAAAAAAGGCAAGGATAAAGAAACCCACTGCAGCAATGAAAAACGAACTTGAAAAAGCATATATCATATAACCTGTGGAGACGAGTATAGATCCCAGACCAATTAATGCTTGGATTTCAATTTTTTTTACGATTAAGGAATTAATGAACGCCCCTAATACAATACCTGCTCCAGCAATCGTGACCAAAAATCCATATTCACTGTCTGACAAAGATAACACTTCCTTAGAGAAAGCTACTTCAAGTGAATCTACGGCACTCGTCATTATCATCATCACACAGCTAAACAAAAAGTAAATTAACATAATATAACGACATCTTCGACTAAATTCAGCTACCACATAAAAGTCTTTTTTTATTATTTCCATTGATAATCGATTACTTACTGATGATACAATTGTTTGTTTTTCCAGGTCAGGCATGACTAACGTAATTATTCCTGAAATGAATAACGCTACTGCATTTATATAGATTGCCAATATTGATGAACCAATTAAAAACAATAATCCGGCAACTGCTGGACCTAATAAAAAGGCACCTGAGGTAACTAGACTATGTAGGGAATTAAATTGTTTTCTTTGTTCGATAGGAATTAATTTTGTAATATAAATCATTGATGTCGGACCAAACATTGAACTTGCCATATTTATGATAAAGACAATTAAATAAATGAGATAAATCGATGAAAAGAAAGGTATTACAGCTATAAACAGGGCTCTGAATAGATCAAGAAAAACCATTAGATTTCGTTTGTTTATACGGTCAATCAAGCTTCCTGCCCAAAGGCTTGTACATAAAGTAGCCAAGGGTTTGATGATATAAAGACCAGATACCGCTAGAGGCGATTCAGTGATATCAAAAACGATTAAATTAAGGGAGATGAAATAAATCCATTCACCTATATTTGAGACCCCAATTCCAAGCAATAAAATAGATGAATATTTCCAAGAAGTAAATTTTTCCAATAAAATCATCAACTTATTCCCCCAATCAAATATACCGTTTAAAAGTTGAGATACTGATAAATATCTAACAAAAAAATCTCGTCCCCAAGACTCTATGATAAATAAAGTCTTGGGGACGAGATTTTTTAATCGTGGTGCCACCCCATTTTATTAATATGTCGCCATATTAATCTTATCAGGTACAATAATCCTATACCTTAGCTCTATACCGGGAGCTCCCGTCACACCATCTCCTAAAAGGTTCCAATATGATACTCAGAGGCTTGGTTCAATAAATCAGCCTTACCCCTTTCCACCATACGGAGCTCTCTAGAAAGACATGATCTTATTTACTCTTCTCTTCAACGCATTTGATATTATTTATATATTACAAAAGGTTACATTTTATGTAAATAGAAATAATAGTATAGAAAGAGATATTTTAAGTTTTAATGAAATATATTGACAAACTATATAATATACGTATGGTTCCTTCACCATCAAGTGTATAAAATTAAAAATAAGCTGAATTAGTAAATTAGATAAGCTTAAGTAAAGTAAAAGACGCTAATAAAATATTTATATTAGCGTCAGTAGTAATTTTTTTATAATTTTATTTATTAAATTTTTCAAATGAAAGACGATACCCATCTATTAAATCAGATAATTTTTTTCGAAGGTTGATGAGCCATTCTGGATATTCTTGCGATTCTTCAACGTCAACAGCGCGTATCAATATTGCAAAAGAAACTAATTTGTGCAATCTCTCGAACCATAAAGCTTCACTGAGGATGTCTATATCTAAGGTAGTTTCACTTTTATATCCTTCAATGAATTTTTTTATAATAGGTAATTCAATATGAAAATTTCCTACATCTCTAAGTGCATAGACAATATCGGCTACATACCAATAGACGGAAGAATCATCAAAATCAAGTATTCCAATCGTGTTGTTTTTAAATACTACATTATCAAGTTCAAAATCATAATGAATGATCCCAAAGTTTTCTTTTGAAACACTTAATCCATTAGCCCACCTTAAAATTCGTTCTAATTCTTTGTATGCCGTCTTTTCGTGAGGAGGAATCAATTCTTTTACTTTAATAAGACGGTCATTCCAACTTGGGCGATTATTCCGATAATCTTCAGGCAAGTTTTTAAGACTCTCATGTAATTTACCTAAAGATTTCCCCCATATATATGTCTGTTCATTGGTGATTTCTTCGACTTCATAATGCTTTCCTTCAAGTGCTTCGAATACGACTGCATAAAACGTTCCTAGATCGGTTTCAACAACCTCTATATACTTCTCATTTAATGATTTTACAGGCATGGCTACGTTTAAGGAGTCATTACCTAAGTACTGAACAATGTTTAGTTCGGCTTCTATTGACTGAAGTTCTCTTTCGTACGAATCATTAAATCGTAAATAATATGTTTGACCATCTTTTTTGAAGATAAATATAAAATTTGCGCTTGCACGTAAACAAAATACGGAACCTTCATCATATCCCCAATTATTAAGAATTTTTTCCGCCAACGGACTTCTCCAGCCGCTGTCAACAGTTTCGAATACTTTTTGCATGATACTGAGTTTCATCATAATAAACATCCCTCATTTTTTCTTATTGGATTTTTATTGAACTGTCTTTGTTTTACTTTTAGTATTTTGAAGTTCTAGTAACTGTTTATTGTAACTATCGAGACGACCTTGGCATATTGCTTTTGACTTTTCAGTCTGGTTCTTTTTTTGGACAATCACTATATTATTTACAATTAGTACTTAGTCGTTTATATCCTCGAAACTCTGGTTAAGAATTTCTTCATATCCCCAAAGTTGCGATTCTCTTACCCTTGGTGTGGCGATAAATTATCCATTTGAATGATGGAAAATAAAATCGACACTGGTTTTAGTGTGTTTTCCTTTACCATTAGCGCTACTTATTGTTTTTTTAAAGTGACTGTAAATCCATTAGTTTGCCTCCTGTTAAAAGTTGAAGGAACTGTTGGGGATTAAAACTTATATGAGCTCATTTGTTTAAATTCATACAAAAAACCACAGGTTTATATAAAATAACCCTGTGGTTCAAATGTTTAATTCAAAGCAAATAATGCCCATCCTTTTTGCCTAGGTCTCTAATCATAATGTTAAAGCTATTTCCTAATAATTTAAACCGTATGAGTGAGAGGCAATAATTTCATTCCCAAGGTTAACTTCTTTAATTTTTTTGAATTGCATAATCTCACTCCTTTCCATATATTTAGGTAAATTTTACCTTTTTATCATAATGATGTCAACTTATTTTTTTAAATAAAGGTCTAGGATTCCTCTTCATTCTTATATTCATTATTATCTGTAACAAGTGAATAGACAATAATCAAATTGCACAGCTTTCATTTGTCGTTTCATATGCTTTTTCCCATTTGCAAACCCCGAAACTAAATAATATTAACCACTTTCGTATGACCCTAGAAGTAACTTCTATTTTATCTGAGGAATAACTTGGATTTTATTGCTTTGTTTTAACTTTGCGTTCGGTTTTAAATGCTTGTCTCACTAATAATCCTGGAAATATGTATAATACGTTTGCTAAGCTATAATAGATACAGGAGGTGTGATGTATGGAACTACGTCAATTAACCTATTTTCTCGAAGTGGCAAAATATAAAAGCATGACAAAAGCAGCTGAATCACTTCATATCTCACAGCCTGCTTTAAGTAAAATGATCAAAGGTCTTGAGGAAGAACTAGACATGACGCTGATTATCCGCTCAAATAAGACAAGTGAGTTAACAGATGGTGGAGTAATTGTAGTAGAATATGCGCAACGAATATTAGCCCAGGTAAATGATATGACGACAACGTTAAATGATTTGACGAATTTAAAAAAGGGATCAATCAGCATCGGGTTACCACCTATTATCGGAAGTCTATACTTCCCGACTATCATTGCTGAATTTCATAAAAACCATCCGAATATTTCACTTAATATTACGGAATACGGTGCTGCAAAAGTTGTAAAGGGTGTCGAAGAAGGTGAGTTTGAATTGGGAGTTGCTGTTCTTCCTGTTGATGAAGATGTCTTTAATATTTATCCGATTGTCGAGGATGAAATGAAATTATTGATTCATCATGAGCACCCACTTGCGAACCGGGATCTCATTTATTTGCATGAATTAAAAGATGAAGAATTTATCTTCTATCACGAGGATTTCGCACTTCATGATATTATGTGGAAGAATTTTATTAGGGAAGGATTTGAACCTAAAATTTTGTTTAAAAGCTCCCAATGGGATTTCATGTCTGAAATGGTTGGAGCGAATTTAGGTGTTACGATCTTACCCGAATCAATATGCAATCGGGTTGAGAACAAAAAGGTACGAATCATCCAACTAAAGCCGATGACACCGTGGAATCTTGCCCTGATTTCAAAAAAGAAGAAATACATTTCCTATGCTGGAAGAACATTTATTGACTTTTTCAGGTAGTATTGTGGTTTGTTTTTCGATTTGAATCACAGTTAATCTCTTTAATTGCTTATTTAAGGATACATATCCTATTGTTCGTTTCGTTTCAAAATCCAATATAATAGTATAATTATTACGTTATTACTTTTAAAGTAATACAGAAGTAAAATGAATCTTTAATTAGTAAGCCCATTATAACCATAAGTTATATACCAGATGAATTATATGTATTATACGAATGATCAATAGCATAGTAAGATGTTCTTTATCAATCAATATAATTGGTTTTTAAGGAGCAAAGATGCTCCTTCCTAAAAAGGAAGGTTTTTATTATGAAAATAGCTACTATCTTATTTCAAATACTATTCATTCATTTATTTTTATTAATAGGTGCAGGTATAAAAGCGATTATTCCAATGCCAATTCCAGCTTCGATGATAGGACTATTGTTTCTTTTAGTCGCGTTATTTTTAAAGATTGTCAAACTGGAATGGGTCGAGAAAGGTGGAAACTGGCTGCTAGCTGAATTACTCCTATTCTTTATCCCATCTGCGGTTGGAATCGTCAATTATGATGAAATATTGAGTTGGCAAGGCCTTCTAATCGTCCTATTAATTGGTGTTAGCACATTTCTCGTTATGGCAACGACTGCTTATACAGCAGATTTCATGCATAAACGAAAAGGAAGTGCATCAAATTGACGATCTTTTTGACGACACTTGTTACGTTTATTATTTACAAGCTTACAAAATTCGGCTATAAAAAATGGTCATTTTCGTTGCTACATCCTTTATTAATTTGTCCGATTGTTATTATTGTTTTAATTAGTCTGTTTCATGTTCCGGCAGATGATTATATCAATGCATCAAGGGTCATTACACATTTGTTAGGTCCAGCAACTGTAGCTTTTGCCATCCCGATTTATAAGCATTTTTATTTAGTGAAAAAGTATATTGGAAACATCTTAGTTAGTATTACAATGGGTTCATTCGTTGCAATTATCTCTTCGTTGGTATTATCCTTGGTATTTAAAATAAACCCTGATTTTATAATTAGTATTTTACCAAGATCAATAACGACCCCGATAGCCATTGAAGTGTCAAAGGATATCGGAGGATTGCCAACGTTGACAACGGTATTTGTGATTCTTACTGGAATAATTGGTGGAATAATGGGTCCTTTTGAGATTAAGTGGTTATCTATTAAGTCACCAATTGCAAAAGGATTAGCTTTAGGTATGAGTGCTCATGGAGTAGGAACAAATAAAGCAATGGAATACGGCGAGCAGGAAGGTACGTTCTCCACTCTTGCGATGATCTTTGCAGCATGGATTACGATGGCTTGGGGGAGTTTGCTTATTCCTACTTTGATGAATATCGCGCATATTTGATAAAATGTCTTTTGAATAGATCGTTAAAAAAACGAGAAAACCGCAGGATACCCTACGGTTTTCTTATTATCTTATGGTTTTCCTCCTATACTAAAGCATCCGTTTGTTGAACAAGATTACTTGGCAATTCGTCTAAGATAAGGGTCTATATAGTTGCGGTTTGCCTCTGTTAAACCTCCAGGCAATTCATTAATATTAAAATACCCTACATCAATAGACTCGGTTTTATCAATTTCAATGGTTCCTTTCGATTCATATGTTAAATAAACAGCAGTTACTGAATATAATTCGTCACCATTTTGCAACTTTAAATAATATTCTGAACCTGAGAAAACGTCTAGTAATACCAATTCTCCAATTTCAAGACCTGTTTCTTCTTTAACTTCTCTTCTAGCAGTATCTTCTAAACTTTCGCCTAATTCCATTAGACCTCCAGGTAACCCCCAACCTCCATCATTTCTGTGTTGTAATAACAATTCATTATCTTCATTTACAACTAAGACAACTGAACCTGTTAGTATTAATGGTCTTATGACCCACTAGTTTTCTTAATTCCAGCACGTAATTCATTTAATCCCCCCTAAGTATATTTTTAAATATACTTAATGTTATAACTGTATTTTTACCGTAGAATAAATTCGACAAAAATAAGCGTTAATCCTTCTTTGATTAAGCATCCGTTACTACAAATAAAGGGTTTTATTCATGATTTACTTTGAATTTTTGATAAAGTAACAAGCCAAATTCCTCTTTTTCAAATTCTATATATTAAGTCCTTTAAACACTTTCCCAAATTAAATAACTGGTATAGAAACAAAGAAACAAAAGAAACGGCTTTCGTTTTTGAATGCCGTTTTGAATTATTACTTTCCATAAACATCTATATGAAACAATGTCATGAATTAACAACTAAGTGTTTTCTACGATAGACACTTAACACTATTCCAATAAGAAGAGAGTTTAAGACAGTTGGAGTAAGCCCGTAGCTAACAAAAGGCAGTGACATCGATATCATCGGTAAAAAGCCAAGGATCATCCCAACGTTGTATACAAATTGAATGGAGAGTAATGAACATACTCCTAATATCAGTTGTTTACCGAATCGATCTTTTATTTTAGTTGAAACAACCATTAATCTAAATAAAAGTGATAATAGTAGAGTGAATAGGAATCCAGATAATATCCACCCATAAAAATAAGTGATGTTAGCAAAAGCCAAATCTGTTGTCATTTCTGCAATATACCTCGGTTGCTCTTGATTTCCAAACCATCCACCTCTTGATATTAAATCCTTTATCATAACGTACATATAACCTGCACCTTGTGAGTAATCACTGGGAGTTAGACATGCAAAGTACCCTTCTTGTTGATATTCTGCCCTAAACAAAAAGAAATAGACAAGTATAATATTTAGACCTAAAAAAACTCCAATAGATGTATAGGTAGCCTTCTTACTAATGAAACTACAAAACTATAAAGTTAACACCAATATGGAATAAATAAATACATCGGTATAACTTGGCAAGCACATAAACAAGAACACCGAAAGGAAGTAAACACCTAATACTACGAACAGTTTCGGTTTCTCCTTAGACAAAGAGAAAGCCCAAAATACTAGAAATAGAGGTAAAAGTGAACTTCCACTAATAGTAAAGCCAAATTGTGATGGTTGCTATTATGACAATGACACCAGTACATATGGCGCATCATGGACATGGATTAAGAGAAATTGGTCTTGTAATTGGCTTTCAGATAGGTTCAATGTATCTTCCTTCGCTTGTCACGGGAATCCTAGTTGATAAAATAGGTAGAACTGCAATGTCTGTTGCTTCTGGAGTTATATTGCTCTTTGCAGGTGTAGTAGCTGCGATTGCACCAAGTGATTCTCTAATTCTCCTAATCATTGCTCTTTCTTTACTAGGATTAAGATGGAATTTTGGTTTGATAAGTGGGACTGCTCTAATTGTTGACTCAACAGAATCTTCAACGCGTGCGAAGACACAAGGTACAATGGATGTTTTTATTGCGTTATCAGGAGCTTCAGGTGAAGCCTTTTCTGGAATAATTGTAGCTAGTTCAAGTTATACCATATTATCATTTGCTGGTGGATTTTTGTCCTTATTGCTCATTCCAGTTGTGATATGGTTTCAAAGAGGTAAAAGTAAACACTGACCTCCGTAAAAGGACTGAGTTAATTATTTTTCTTTCTTGTTCAACGGGTGTGTTAGTGAAATTAGATATAAGTCGATTACAAGTATTAAGTGACCCCGTACAGTAGATCGGCTTTTTTAGATTAAAATTCTTAGCGTACAAAATTTCCGAAATATTTGCGTTACGCTATAAGGAAAAATAGATAACGCTTCAGAATTAGGGAAATCTCCAATCTTTTGTACCAATCCAATATGGTAAAGTTGCTGGATAAATATTCTAAAAAGATATTCAAAAGATAATATAAAAAATGAGAATCAATCAAGTCTCCTTTCCAAAGCTAGCTTATTTTTTAAGCTTATTTTAATTTTCAAATTCATATAGAGCAACATAAGTTCCAATTAGATTTATTAATACATCTAGGGGTTTAGTCTTTTTCATCACCTTAATGTGTCCAATCATAATATTCAGGGGTTTTTTCAGTGTTTGTTAAGTCAGTTGATAAAGTTTGCTACATGATTTGAACATTTGGGAAATAGAAAATGAAAAACTCCTACTTGGGTCCAGGTAAGCTCCATTCGAAAAACAAAGTCATAGTTCAATTGCTCGATCTCAAAATAGTCGACAAGCCATTGTCATTTCCGTATTGAAATCCCTCTATTTTTCCCTTTTCATTTGTAGAGAAGATAACTTCGCCTTCTACATTTGCAGTTTTTTCTTCATCCCCATTTCTCTGATAACCGACTTTTGCTATGAAGGTATAACGATTTGAAATTTTCTCGATTTGCTCAATTGTAATATTCTTAAGCCTTAACTCATATCCATTTTCGTAAGCAAAACTTGGGTATTGAGTACCAAATACAGCTAGGAAGGTATAGAGTTAAGAATCGGTAAAGTAAGGTCCGTGTGCTTCTGCTACATACTTATCTAACTCTTGGTTCTCTTCTTTATTATTCACAACAGTTCTATATGTTGGATTCAATAATAGCTCCATAAACTCCTCATCCGGACCAGTAAACTGATGCTTAAGAACTTTTTTAATTGTTGTCATATACTGGTCTTCCTCTACTGTTTGAGAGCAAGCAGCTATTAAAAACCCAGAAATTATCAACATTAGACTTAAAAAAATATGGGATTTGGTTTTGTCATTATTTTTTGACATTAATACACTCCCCTTTGCAAAGTTAATACGTCTGCAATGCTTAAAGATTCAGATTAATAGGGATTCCACTTCTACAACTACCTTGCCGTATAGTTGTAAAAGCTATATTGATACGTTCTTACCGAGCGATAACAGTTGACTCTGCCCTTCCACGATAAAGGGATCTCCAATTTCTTCACGTTGACCATACTAGTGAAAGACACAACATCACGTCCACCGCATTAATCCCTCATCATGGGTTACGCACATCTTTTGGACTTTGACTGACTTGTCTTGGGCACTAATCCCTTTATAAAGCCTTAGTATCAGATTTCTGTACGTCGAGCCAAAATTTTATTCCACGTTCCTCCAGCCCCTATCTCACGATAAGTGCCTTGC
>NZ_JCAXET010000032.1:0-28626 GCF_059758525.1 Metabacillus sp. GQ13 | reverse complement strand
AACAAAAACTGCACCTCCAATTGTTAGTTGTGTCTAACAATTGGGGTTCAGTTCAGTTGAAGATCCTTTTTTGTTTACAACCTAATAATGATAAAATAAGGACAAATAATTATTAGGATGGTTGAGAAATGAGTATAAATTCATTTGGTGAAGAGTTTGATAAAGCCACTAATCGTTTACTTGAACTTGTTAACGAATTTTTTCATAGTAAAATGATTTATTTAGGGAAAACAACAAAAGATACCTTTTCTATATTAAAACTTAAAGATAATAATGTTACTTGTAATTTAAAAGAAGGTCTGACAATGCACTTAAATGAATCAGTTTGTCAGCTTGTTTTTAATAGTAAGAATCCTGTCCTAATTAATAATGCTAAAAACCATGAAATAGCAAGAAACATACGAGTGATTTCAGAAGCAAATATTTCTTCCTATATTGGTGTACCTATAATGCTTAAAAATGGTGAAGTATATGGAACTATATGTGCAATTGACACTAAATCATCGGCTTTTAGTGAAGAAGATGTTAAAATACTTGAAAATCTTGCTTACTTTTTTTCATTTGTTATTGATTTAGGAAAACTTGCGCTACATGACGTGCTTACAGGATTATTCAATCGTAACTTTTTTCATTCTCTAACTTTAAAAGAGTTACAACAAAAAGGAACACTAATTTTGTTGGATTTAGATGGATTTAAAGTGATAAATGACCAACTTGGGCATGCTACGGGTGATGACGTTCTTAAAGAAGTTGCCAATCGACTTAAAAAGCATATATCTGAAAATGACTATGCGATTAGATGGGGTGGAGATGAATTTATCATTATTTATCCTGGGTTACATTCAATAGATGATGTACTGCAAAAGGTAGAAATGATATTTCAAGAAATAATAACAATTCCTGTTATGACAGGTAATTTATCTATCTCTGCAAGTTTAGGAATTGTACGTTATCCTGATGATGGAGAAGATATTGTGACATTGTTGCATCATGCTGATATTGCACTTTACCAAGCGAAAAGGAAAGGGAAAAGAAACTATCAATTTTTTAATTAGTAAAGTAAAACCCTTGATAGGTACAAAAGTTCACTTACTTTATAATCTGTAAATTGCCAATGTCAAGACTAGAATACGTCAACTTTTTTATCGAGGTTGACATTTTTTGCTTCTGCTATCCTCAAGTTCCCTGGCTTTAAGGTACATTGAATCCCTAATAAACAGGGTACCATTATAGCATTGAATTTAGAATCCAATGCTATAATGGTACCCCACTTTTAATATTATGGTTCACCTCTACACAATGTTTGAGGCGTTTAAAGAGAAACTTCATATACCAGTGTTTTTATAGGCATTTTACTATTTAAGGAGAACCTTCGTTATTCACATGATATCGTCCTTTGGGTATGACAAAAGGAGATCCTGAAACTGGGTCTTTCTCCTGTGCGAACGCCGAGTCCAGTTGCAACTTCGTCTCCAAGAGCCAGTGCATTTAGTGCAGGGGCAGAAATAATAGCTATTAGGATTCCAATTATCAAAAACGGGGTGAAAGTCTCAATAGCGCTCCAGTTTGCTGAGCCGACACTTCCCACTTGCCAAACCTGAATTGATCCATGACATAAGAACGTGGGATCATTATTGCGATGACTAGAGAGGAAAGGGCGGCACTTGTGGCGGCTCCCGCTAAAACAAGCTTAATGGGCGTAGCGCCACTACGCCCCATAGAGCCGATTCCAAATACGAAAACAGCAGTAATCGCTGCCCCAGCTAAAGCTAGCCATATATATTGATTTGCGGTACTTATGTTCAAGAACGCAATTCCGCAAACAACAAACAATGATGCACCTGTGTTAACTCCCAGTATACTCGGGTCTGCAATCGGGTTACGAGTGACCGCTTGCATAAGCGCTCCGGAAACTCCGAGTGCTGCACCACAAAGTAGACTGAAGATTGTTCGTGAAATTCTCTTGCGAACCACGTTTGCTTCATAGGAATCTACGTTTGGGTGAAATAAACCGTCTATTACTTCATTTAATCCCACCATTCGAGAACCTAAAGCCAGGGAGGCAAGCATGCACAAGCCGAGCAAAACAAAACAAATCACCAGAACCGAAATAAAATTTCTCGGTATATGTAAGCTTGTTTTTTTTCTTTTGAAACCGATGAACTATTCATTTAACTTGTTAATAGCTCCTCCTATTAATTCAAGGTATTCATCAATCGTATAAGATATTGAAAGTGGATTTGGGTTTCCAGAAGCAGCTAATGATGAATTGTCACCAATAAACACAACAGAACCTCTCTGAATCGCTGGAATTTTGCCTAATAGTGGATCGGCTTTAACAGCTTCGTATAGACTTTCATCACCATACCCAATTATAATATCCGCGTCGTTAAGAGTATCAGCATTCTCAGCGCTTAATGATAATGAGTAGTTAGTAGGATCAGTGATCTGACTCGTGATACTTTCAGGATATTCCATACCTAGCTCAATCAGAAAAGCACCGCGAGGGTCTACAGGTGTATAGATATGTAGTTTAGACATATCTTTAGCCGAGAAGTTGACCCAGGCTACTTTTTTGCCTTCCATCTCAGGATATTTGCTTGCTTTATCTTCAATTAGTTTCTCAGTGTCCTTAATAAGTTGTTCGCCTTCTTCTTTCATTCCCATACCTGTTGAATTTAAAATAACTTGGTCACGCCATGTGGTTGCCCAAGGAGCGTCCTGATAGGCTACAACCGGAGCAATTTTACTAAGAGTATCATAGTCTTCCTGTGTTATCCCTGAGTACGCTGCAAGAATTACATCTGGTTTTGCATCTGAAATCGCTTCAAAATCAAGACCATCGGTATCCTGGAATATATTAGGTTCATCTACGTTAAGTTCCTCGAGTTTTTTAGCTGTCCAAGGCAAAAGTCCACTGTCATCCTGGACGCCGTAATTTGCTGCAGAGAAGCCTACCGGTACAACTCCAAGAGCGAGAGCAACATCATGATTAGCCCATTGGACTGTAACTACTCGTTCAGGCTTGCTAGCAATTTCAGTTTCGCCAAATGCATGTTTCATAACGTTTGGATATTCTGAATTTGCATCTTGGGAAGCGGGTGTTTCAGTTTTAGGAGTTGAACTTGATTTCTGACCTGAACAACCAACTAGCAGTACCATAACCATAGCTGTAAGTAGTAATGTTGTTAGTGAGGTTTTTCGCTTTTTATTCATTTGTAAGACCTTCCTTTTTATCAACTGTATTTTAATGATTGTTTACTAACTTTATAGTGTAACAAAGGCTAAATTAAATTTAGCAAGTCTTCTGCAAGTTCACTTCCATTTCTCGGTGAAAACATTTGAGATTGTCTCAACAGTTCCTTATTGCTACCAGAGGATACGTAGCAAAGTAAGTAATGAAATTTAATAGTTTTGACCTCCTATTGATAATTAATAATGATTATCATTCTCTTTCATTAATGTATATTTCATTTGGTGGGTTGTCAATGGAAATTTATAGGAGTTATATATTAGATAAGAATGGTGGTTGTTTGATCCGTAAGACAATGACTGTTGAGTACAGAAAGCCTTGGCGCTTGGTGAAGTAACAAAATCTTTTGTAAATTAGAATGAATATACAGAATTAATTTTTTTTTAAAAATAGCCACTTGATAAGTCGTGACAATTTGGAATTAGTAGAACAAGGTGTATCGATGAAATTGATATTTTTAGAAATAATAGAAATAAGTGATGAATCCAATTGATATATTTTATATTTCTTGAGCATTGGCAGATTGCCTGTGCTTTTTATTTAGTTTGGATCATAATTTTTATTAAATACAACCTAAATTTCGCATGATTAAATGGAGGGGTTTTTTTATGACATTTAGTAAAGTCGCAAATACACGAGTATGGTTTATTACAGGGGCAAGTAGTGGTCTAGGCTACGAATTCACCCGTAAGGCCTTAGAGTCTGGTGACATGGTTGTTGGAGTCGCTAGAAATATCGACAAACTGAATGACTTAAAAGGACAATATCCAGAGATGTTCCTTCCGTTGCAACTCGATGTTACAAATCGTCATTCTGTTTTTTCTACAGTAGAGACTGCCATTAACTATTTTGGCAAACTTGATATTGTTGTTAACAATGCAGGTAATATGGTAATGGGAATGATCGAGGAATTTAGCGAAGAGGAGGTCAGAGGCCAAATTGAAACTAATTTCTTTGGTTCTGTTTGGGTTAGTCAAGCAGTTATGCCTTACTTACGGAAACAAAATTCAGGTCATATCATACAAATTTCCAGCATTGGAGGACTAATTTCCGGTCCTATGGTGGGGATTTATAGTGCTAGTAAATTTGCCTTAGAAGGATTCAGTGAGGCTTTAGCACAGGAAGCAGCGTATTTTGGTGTAAAAGTATCTATCGTAGAACCAGGGGGCTACTGGACAAATCTATACTTGAAAATGCATTTTAGTACTCCGAAGAAAGAGTATGAATCATTACGTGAAGAGTTGGCCAAACAGAATACAACTGAATCAGTTGATAGTGATCCGAGGTTGGCAGCAGAAGCGATTATGAAACTGGTTAATAGTGACAATCCACCTCTTCGATTAATTCTTGGAAGCCTTATATTTGATTCAGCGGTTGAAAATGCGGAAAAACGCATATCTGAATGGAAAGAATGGGAAACAGTTAGTCGTTCCGCAGAACATGCTATTCCTGTTCCAGAGGGATATGGGGTAATCGAGGAATAAAAATGATGTTCTTCTAAAAGGCTAAAATTCAGTAATGATTTGAAGGAAAGGGGTGTTGGTTAAGAAAAACAGACTAATAAGGTGGTCAATTTGTGTAGGTGCTTATGGAATATGTACCCACCACAAATTGACCATTTTTCAGAAAAAAGTTTGAAATCAGTAGATGCCAAGCACGTCTAGTTCAATGGTGTCTTTTGGTTGGAACTGATCTGATTTAACATAATTCAATACTGAATAAAGTAGCTGTTTGGCTTCTGGTGTGTCAATTATTTTGTCAAAGTCACAAGAACAAATTAATAGCTTCCCATTCAGCACATTACATTCATAGATCAATCCTAGTTTGTGGTTTCGTTCAAAGTTATCAATCGTTTGAACAATTGGTCGGAAATCCTTTGGGGTATCATCAAGGATTATGGACCGTGAGTTTAAAACAATATTCCACCATGGATAAGTTGAATATTCTTCACAAGGAAAGTCATTAAATATAGGATGTTGATTATTAATAAGCAATCCCAATGTCCCTACAGGTGTTTTTTTGTTCATACTTTCAGAGATGGAACGGAACATTGGATAACACCAAAAATCAGTACTATATAATCCTTCAATAGAATTTTCTAAACGATCTAGTTTTGGAAGGATTAGTACCTTTTCACCTTTTTCTAGCAGAACAATTGCATCCTCGCATAAACGATCAAATATATTCACACCACCTTTTATGATGGATATATTGTTTGGATATACCCAAATATCATACGTTTTAAAAATGTCGGTACCAACTATTTTAAGGGATAGGGTTAGTTTTTCCATAGAGGTTAACGATGGAATTTTAAAGCTGATATCACATATGTCGATGTAGTTTTCTGTAGGATTACCTGAAACAAATGCTTCACCTTTTTCATAAACAGCACGATCACTTTTTAATTCCCAAACTAACTTGAGATTGTTCAACGCAATTGGCCTGTAATATGTAAGCTCAATTTGTGCAAGAAAGGTTTCATCTGCAATAAAATTGTATTTTTCAAACCTTGCAAGTAATACCGCATCTGAACAAAAACTGCGCCAATCTTCCGGAGAAACCAGGCCTTTTGAATCCATGAATGCATCCACTATTCCAACCAATGCTGTTCCTTGGCCACTAAAATCCTGTATATCTAAAATCTGAAAACCACCCAGTGTTTTCGAACGAAAGGCAGCTTCCAATTCTTCTTTATAACATGCAACAGCAAGTTTACCTGAGCATTGGAAGTATTTTTCTGCAAGGTCACTTAGTCCTTTATCTGAAAGTCGTTGCTGAAAAGCCTCTAGATTTCTTGCTTTTAGAGATCCGGTATATTTTTCAATTTCTGTGAAATTAGGATATGTTACATATTGCCCAATTTCATGAGACACTACAGGAATGTTTGGTATAAGCTGATCATTAAAACGGGTTGCTTTCACTTGTTGGGTTCCTGAGCCGTATTGTATTTCAATGAGATTCTCGGTATTATTTACGACTTCTTTGTGATCATTAATAGCTATTGGAGAAATGTTTTCGTCATAGCTTTTCAATGTGCTTGGTTCATCGGTTTGCACATGGCCCAATGGTGCATCACAGGTCGCGTATGAACCTCTTATCAGACGATCTTGTGAAAATCGCACACCACAGAAAAAATCCTCTTCCTCCAATATGATTGGAGTAAATTGAAAATTATTGGAGCCTTGTGTATATAAATGACGATTATCGATACCTTTAAAGAGGCGAAGAATTTCTGCTATTCTTTCTTTGCTGCCCCACAATTCATTACCAAGTGACATCATCACAAAAGAGGGATGATTTCCAAACTTATTCAGAATAGAAATTCCTTCGTTGATTAGAAACTCTTGTTCAGATGCATTGTGATTTTCATTGCTTTCATCCGTAACGGTTCCCCAAAATGGCAGCTCTGGTTCCATGTAAATTCCCAATAAGTCTGCCGCTTCAAAGGCTGCTTCCGGTGGACAACAAGTGTGAAAACGATAGTGATTAATTCCATAGGATTTTGAAATTTTCAGTACCTCGAGCCATTCATCAACGGTTGTTGGAGCAAAGCCTGTTTTAGGAAAGACCAAACCATCGTGTTTCCCACGTAGAAATGTTTTTTGACCATTAATTGTGAATTTATCTCCGCTTGCCTTAAATTCACGCAAACCAATCGTAACCTCATTTGTATCTAGTGTTAAGCCATTAGCTTTTAAACTTATCCTTACTTTATATAAGTTAGGCTCATGCTCACTCCAAAGTTGAGCATCTTCTCCAAGCTGGTAGTCTATTGAAAAATCACTTGTTATAAAGGTAAATTCTTTCTCTTTCCTATTATGTAAGTTGCCACTATTAAAGCTTTCTGCGGAAACTGAAACGATTCCGCTCTCTATTCCATTTGCTTTTACGTTAATCGTTATCCTTTTCTCTTTCCTATTTGGATATACTTGAATGTCATTTAAATATGCTTCGCCATATATCTGTAGTTCAATTTTTCCTGTGATTCCATTCCAGTTTGTTTGTGTATCCGGTGAGGTTAAATGGCCACCTTTTGTTGGATAGTTTGTATTATCAACAAGTATCGTTATCTTGTGTTTTCCTGATGAAAGGCTACCTGTAAGATCATATATGTGTGGTGTAGATAAACGATTTTGTGTTCCGATTTCTACACCATCAATCCACACAGTAGTAACCCTCGTTCGTTCTAAATAAAGCAGACAATTCTTAGAGCTAATCTCATCAAAAATCTCAATTTCTTTTGAAAACCAAGCATGGCCTTCAAATTTATATTCATCAGTCAAACTGGAAACCTCAATGCTTTCATTCCTCTTGCCCTTTTTAGCATTAGAAGTAGTGCCTGGTAAAGAAATTGTGTCATTAAATGACGTTGGTATACCTTGCTTTTCTTCATCCAATTTTAACGACCAAGTTCCACTTAAATCTATAGATTTATACATAATAAAACCTCCCGTATAAGGATATTAATGCAAACTTTCTTCCAGAATATAGTGATTAACTATAGCTGTCAATCTTATGATATTATCCTGTATAAGTATATTAATATCTTGGAGGGGATAAAGTGGACATAGCAATCTATCCTATTATCAATGAAGAAGTTGATCTACCATTTATTGTTTTTGGTGTCGGTGCACAAACAAAACAACCGCATATCATCCGTGAGGAAGGATACCCGGTACATCAACTTATTTTTTGTACGAGCGGTGAAGGAATGTTATTGGTGGAAGATGAATCTTATCATATAAAAAAAGACGAGTATTTCTATTTAAGGCCAAATGTTGCCCATGAATATTATGGCATTACTGATTGTTGGGGTACCAACTGGGTGACGTTTGATGGGGAAAATGTAATAAACACGATGAATAAGCTCAATATATGTGTGACTACTGGGAAAATGATAAGGAATAAACAGAAGATCGAGATGGTCTTTAATAAAATTTTGACATCCTTAAAAAACAATGTTCCTTTAAGTGGCTTTGTAGCTTCCTCATTATTATATGATTTATTTTTAGCGTTTTATATTGAAAGGCGTGCTGAAATTGATGCAAGTAATGTACAAGAGAATTCTTTGATAAATACCATTATTGAATACATCGACAACCACTTTCAAGAACAAATTACGTTAGATGAGCTAGCACAATTGGTTGGAATTACTCCTCAATATCTTTGCAAAGTTTTTAAGAAAAGCTTACATATTCGTCCCTTTGAATATCTAGCAAAAAAGCGAATACAAGAAGCAAAAAGGCTATTGTCTAATGGGAATATGCCGATTAAAGATGTAGGGAGGGCGGTAGGTTATAAAGATAAAAGTTATTTCTATGTAATGTTTAAAAGACACGAAATGATTTCACCATCAAATTTCCGAGGATTATCCAAAGATAAGAGGTAAGTTATTTTAATAAGAAGCAAGTTAGTTGGGTGGAGATTATGTTTACTATAGGTAAAACCTCTATAAAAGTGAAAAAAGGAGAACAACAAAATGACATAAAACTCATACTGGCACTGAAAGAGATGGGAAATGAAGATAAATGTTCCTAGTAAGCAAAAATTATCAGAGAAGAGAAGGTCTTTCATCAGTTTTCTTAACTGTAGGAGGGCCATTTTTACTAAAGGAATAGTAGACTTGAATATTTAACAATTTTAGGTAGTCAATTCGTTCCCTACTACTTTATAATTATTGTTATAAGGAAACGTTTTCATAAACCGTGGAGAAAGTGGTTTTATCCTTTTTAAAAATTTTATTAAAGCTATCACTATTTAGGAGGATATTCAATGTTAAATTATACTCTTGATTGGAACAGATACACGGCTATTGCACGTACAGCTATTGCAGAAGGTGCTGTTCTATTAAAAAATGAAAGTGAGACTCTACCTATTAAATCAGGGACTACTGTTTCGGTATTTGGACGTAATCAGTTGACCTACTATAAAAGCGGGACAGGCTCAGGTGGTATGGTAAATGTTAATAATGTAACGTCTCCACTAGATGCTTTAAAGAGTTGTGACGATATTCAGTTAAATCACGCTCTGCTTAAGACTTATGAAGAATGGGTTGAAGAAAATCCATACGATAAAGGGGAAGGTTGGGCAGGGGAACCATGGTCACAAAAGGAAATGATTTTAAGTGAAACGATTGTTGCTGATGCAGCTGCCAACTCAGACATGGCTATGATTTTTATAGGCAGAACTGCCGGTGAAGATCGTGATAACACCGCTGATCCAGGGAGTTACCTGCTTACCGATCGTGAAAAAGAGATGATTTCTAAAGTTTGTAAAGGTTTCACTAAAACGGCAGTCATCCTGAATGTTGGTAACATCATAGATATGCAGTGGGCAGTTGATGATAATCCAAGCGCCATACTCTATGGATGGCAGGGTGGAATGGAAAGTGGGAATGGTCTTTTAGATGTACTAACCGGTAAAGTGACACCTTCCGGTAAATTAACCGATACGATTTCTAAATCGATCAACGATTATCCATCAACAGTTAATTTTGGAAATGTTGACAAAGATATTTATCAGGAAGATATCTATGTTGGATACCGCTACTTTGAAACCTTTGCAAAGGATAAAGTCCTCTATCCTTTTGGTTTTGGTCTCTCGTATACGACCTTTTCAACGGAAGTCACTAAAGTGTCAGAAACAGACGGTGTGATCCATTTATCTGTCAATGTAACAAATGCAGGTGCTGTTTCCGGTAAAGAAGTGATCCAGGTTTATGTTGAAAAACCACAGGGACTACTTGGTAACCCATCCCGTAGTCTGGTTTCATTTGCTAAAACAGCAATAATTGGGGTGGGCGATAGTGAAGTACTAGAATTTTCGATCGCTGTTACGGAGTTTGCTTCCTATGATGACAGCGGCGTTACCGAAAATAAATCATGTTATGTGTTGGAGGCTGGTACATATCGAATGTATGTTGGTACAGATGTTCGAACTGCTGCCCCTTACTTTGAATATAAAGTAGATACACTCCAAAGGATAGAAGCTTTGAGCGAAAACATGGCTCCTGTCAATGCATTTACAAGAATGAAACCAGTAGCTGATGGATCTGGCTATACGTTAACCTATGAAGATGTTCCTTTGCGTTCAGTAGACATTCATGCACGCTGTTTGGCAGAATTACCTGTTAAACGTGATTACTCGGGAGATCAAGGTTATAAGCTAGCAGATGTCTATCAAGAAAACGTATCTCTGGAAGCTTTCCTTGATCAGCTGACAGATGAAGATCTTGCTTGCATGATTCGTGGTGAAGGCATGTGTTCGCCAAGAGTAACACCGGGTACTGCAGGTGCTTTTGGTGGTGTATCCGACAGCTTGAGCGCATTTGGAATACCTGCAGCTTGCTGCGCAGATGGTCCTTCTGGAATACGAATGGATTCAGGTACTAATGCATTTTCTCTGCCAAATGGTACATTACTTGCGAGTACATTTAATGTAGACATTCAAGAGGAGCTTTTTGAATTGGTTGGTTTAGAAATGCGCAAGAATCGTGTAGATACGCTTCTTGGACCAGGGATCAACATTCATCGTAATCCATTAAATGGCCGTAACTTTGAGTATTTCTCTGAAGATCCTTATGTTACAGGGAAAATGGCTGCCGCTCAGTTAAAAGGCATGCATCGTGTGGGTGTATCTGGCACACTCAAGCACTTCAGCGCAAATAACCAGGAATTCCATAGGCACGACCTTGACTCAATTGTCTCCGAAAGAGCACTTCGAGAAATTTACTTAAAAGGATTTGAAATGGCCGTTAAAGAGGCTGGTGCTTACTCGATCATGACCACTTATGGCGCAGTCAATGGATTGTGGACAGCGGGTCTTTATGATCAGAATACTCGTATTCTTCGCGATGAGTGGGGATTTAAAGGGATTGTCATGACGGACTGGTGGGCAAAAATCAATCACGAGGGTGGCCCTGCTACTAAAAACAACACAGCCACTATGACTCGTTCACAAAATGACCTTTACATGGTTGTTGGTCAATCAGATGCCAACCCATTTGATGATAATACAGTATCCTCTTTAGCTGACGGTTCATTAACGAGAGCTGAACTACTAAGAAATGCTGAGAATATCTGCCGTTTTATCATGCGTTCTCCTGTTATGGAACGTACACTTGGTTTGAATGACGGTTCGATTGATGTCATAGGTTTAGAACAAACGGCTGAACAAGCATTTGATTTTGACATTGAGTATCAACCTGTTAGTGATGGTGACAGCTTAAGTATTGAAAACATTGATACTTCTACAGGAAGTACGTATGGGTTGGCGATTTCCTTGGACCAGCCGGGTATGTATGAAGTGACCATGACAGTACGTTCATCTGCTAGTGAACTAGCTCAGATGCCTGTCACCTTATATCAGAACAATGTTCCAGGCACGACGTTCTCTTTTAATGGAACCAACGGTGAATGGGTACCACAAACTAGACAGGTATTTTTCTTCAACAAACATGCCTACTTAAAACTTTATTTTGGACTTGGCGGTGTTGAAACAAAAGATATTAAATTTGAATTAAAAGAAGCCTTCAGTATGCTGAATGTTTAATTGTAATCTATCAAAGAACTAAGAGTAGGATGGTCATACTTTTTTTGTCTCTTAGTTAGTAGGATGTAAGTACAAAACTTATATTAATCACTTATTAAAACTAAAAATAAAAAAATAATATCTTAGGTTTTTCAAAAATCCACCAATTTTTGATAAGCCTTTTTTATCTTTATCGTCTAGATAAACTCTAGTAAATTCTGCCTCTGTAACTAAGGATGAGTGTAATTTGACATTGGGATAAGAAATATGTCGCATTATGTAAAAATACAATTATTTACCAGTAACTCACATTGAATTTACAAGGGTCAATGATGCTGTATCATATCAGAAACTGAGGAGAGAATAAAATGGTTTTATCCAAAAATGGATAAAAGTCATTAGAAGGACTTGACAATATTTAGCATAACCGTTTATATTTGTATGTACAAACAAATATTAGAAATGAGGTATTACGTTGCTGGAAAATTACTTGAAAGAATGTCTTTACTTTACTGCAAGCAGGTTAACTAGGTTGGTAACAAAGATGGCTGAAGAGGAATTTGCTCCAAGTGGAATTTCTCCTACGTTTGCATACGCACTCTTGGCAATATATGAAAAAGAAGGGATTTCTCAAAAAGAATTAGGGGAGCTTCTTCATTTGCAGCCATCTACTGTGAGTCGTTTTATCGAAAAACTTATGATTAGAGGGTTAATCTATAATGAAATGGATGGTCGGATCTCACGTATTTATACTACTAAAAGGGGGAAAAATTTAGAATCTATGATTCAAGAATGTTGGATGAGTCTGCGAAAAAGATACGCTGATATTTTAGGAG
Organism: Metabacillus sp. GQ13; assembly: GCF_059758525.1. NCBI lineage: Bacteria > Bacillati > Bacillota > Bacilli > Caryophanales > Bacillaceae > Metabacillus > Metabacillus sp. GQ13. Next base: position 16,008 of record NZ_JCAXET010000032.1, on the reverse strand, counting down.
AAAAAGAAAGTGATGATTTGACTCTTCACTTGTATGAAGTAAGTGAGAAATTGGAATAAGCAAATTTCTTTCACACAATATTTGTATGTACAAACAAATATTGTGTGAAAGGAAGAATATTCAAAATGGTTGCTTTCGTATAAAACAGTCTAAAGGAGGATTTTATGGAGAATACGAGCAAAGAATTTAGTGAAGATGCTAAGCCGTTTCTAATTTTAGGAGGAACAGGTAAAACAGGACGACGTGTGGTGGAACTTCTCAAAGGGAAAGGGCTACCTGTAAAAATTGGCTCTCGATCAAGTTTATTGCCTTTTGATTGGGAAGATGAAAGGACATGGCAGCCTGTTTTACAAGGTGTAAGTGCTGTGTATATTACCTATTATCCTGACTTAGCTGTGCCAAAAGCGGAGGAAGCTATTGCTACATTTTCTAAAATGGCAATTGAAAATGGAATAAATCGATTGGTGCTTTTATCAGGAAGAGGAGAAGAAGGTGCTCAGCAGAGTGAACAAGCGTTAATAGACTCAGGAGCAGAATGGACGATTTTGCGAGCCAGTTGGTTTTTTCAGAATTTCAGTGAAAGTTTTTTACTTGACCCAGTTCGTCAAGGTGTTCTAGCTCTCCCAGTTGGAGATATTTACGAACCATTCGTAGACGTGGACGATATCGCTGAAGTTGCAGTAGCTGCTTTAATAGATAAGCGGCATATTGGGCAGCTCTATGAGTTGACGGGCACGCGCTTACTTACATTTGCTGAAGCGACAGAAGAAATTGCAAGAGCAAGTCGAAGACAAGTCCAATATGTTTGCATATCAAATGAAGAGTTTACAATGGGGTTAAAGCAACAAGGATTACCCATGGATGTTAGTGATTTATTGGAAGATTTATTTACTAACGTCTTAGATGGTCGGAATTCTTATGTGACGGATGGGGTGCAACGTGCGTTAGGTAAAGAACCGAGGGATTTTTCAGATTACGCAAAAAAAACTGCTATGACAGGGGTTTGGAATAAATAAATATGTTAGATAAAATTCTCTTTTTAATAACGTTTGCTACTACCTTAGGTTCAGGATTGATGGCAGGGTTATATTTTGCATTTTCAACGTCTGTCGTAACAGCTCTTTCAAACATTTCAACAAGTCAAGGCATCACTGCTATGCAGTCCATAAATATCAGTATTCTTAACAGATGGTTTAAATCTATTTTTTTCGGAACTGCTCTAGGAAGTATCATTCTTCTTGGATCGTCTGTTCTAAGTTGGGGAGAAGAGGGTTCCATTTCTTTGATGGTTGGAAGTGTGTTCTATCTGATGGGATCCTTATTGATCACGATGATGTACAATGTGCCATTGAATAATTTTTTAGCTGAGATAGAACCAGAGAATGAAAAAAGTATTCATCAATGGGGGATATACAAATTAAAGTGGTTGGCTTCGAATCATTTGCGTACATTGATTACTTTTTTAGCTATGTTGTCATTTTTGATTAATCTTATTTGACGTAAGTGAGGCCTGGGGATCTACAAATGGATTGATTAATTTGAGGTAGAAATGTAGACATATCCATGCTTGTATAGACGAGGAAGTAACAACAACGCTAGCCTTTAATTCATTAAAGAAAAATGGTGAGCGGACTTTGTTTTCCATAGGGGAGCAGATTCCCCTGTTGACAATAAATAACATTATTAAGATAAACTAAATCAAGCTAAGCTTCCATTTTGGTTCGGGGACGGCTATGTTATCTGATCCGTTTTGTACGACTTATTTTTATCTCATTTCACATGCTAAAAATGAGGGACGGTTTATTTCCTTTGATCCTAATTCTCGAGACGATTTGTGGGAAGGGAAAGTTGATGGATTTGTCTCGTTTGCCAGAAGAGCAATTGCTTTAATTGACTTTGTGAAGATAAGTAAAAGCATTGCTGTTATTTCAATTGACTCTACAGTTGCAGGAGATGCTTTTGTGGGTGCAATATTATATAGGTTAGCAAACACTAGTGATAGTAACTTTATTTATAGTATTTTGAACAACTATCTGATATTGTACCTTTTGCAAATAGGGTTGGAACTCTAGTATGTACAAAAATAGGAGCAATTGACGCTCTACCGAGTATTCATGAGATAAAAGTGGTCAATAGGTATATTTCTACCAGTCATCTAGAGGACACTATCAAAACATAGTAAAACTGTGTTTTGATAGGTGTCCTTTTTTATTTGAAAAAAGGGGAAGGTGATGGGAATAAATTTAGTTCTTCGGCCCGTTTTGTGTTAGGTCTATTATTAACGTCTTTTCTGTCCTTTTAGGGAAATAGCATATTTTAATAGAAATAGGTATTAGCTAAATCAAATAGTGATTATTTTAATATTCTATAGTGTAAGACATAAGTTTAGAAGGAGGGATTTGATGGGACGTAAAAGTGTATACGGACATGGTAGAAATAAATATGGTGGTAGAAATGGAAATATGAATGCAGAAGAATTCAACAATGGTAATGTTGCTGGAGCTTTCGATAATGAAAATGTTGCCGGAGCTTTCGACAATGGGAATGCTGTAGATGAAAGAACGATCGTTGAACCAACACGAAATGTTGTTAATACGACAATCATTCCACATGTTATTAGACGAGTTCACCCAACTCATATTGAAAATATAAATAGACATGTATATCGTGTTGAAAATTACTATCCAGTAACAGAATCTGCTAGGAATGAAACGGTTGTTAATGAATTCAATTGTGGAAATGATTTAGAAAATCCATGTTGTAAACCCGTAAAAAGATGTCATAAATAATATAAAATAATAAGTAAATTAAGCTTTAATTAGCATCCTTCGGGGTGTTTTTTTTGTAAAGTAAGGTGCATTGAAGTTAAGAGAAAACAGGAGTATATGTGGCCGAAGATGGAGCAACACATTTTCTTAGGTCAAATCCATTGGCGATTGCAACATTCACATTGAAGACTAGAGGCACTGTTTTCCTTATTAGTTAATAGAAAGTCGACTAAGGTCTGCCTTTTTTAATCGAAAAATTATTGTAATTATTCATCTTTAGACCAATGGCTAAGAGTATAGCGTTTATTATATCTTATGATAAAACTAAAAAGTTGAAAGTAGCAATGGTGGTTACCTGTATGTAGTTCTATGGCTTATTTACTTTGTACCTAAGTCATACATTAACCGAGTAGTTCTATCAGTCACATCTTAAAATACTCAAATATTCAACCTTCTAATAATAAAGAAATACCAAAAGGGCATACTAAACCTACAATTTGAAGTGAGAGGGGTATAAATTTGGGCATAAAAGAAAATGGGGTATCGATTTTTGCTTTAGGTGGCTTGAATGAAATTGGTAAAAACATGTACGCAATAGAATATTCAAACGATATCTTGATCATCGATTGTGGGAATAAGTTCCCTGATGAAAGTTTATTAGGGATTGATCTAATTATTCCTGATATCAATTACCTAATAGATAATAAAGATAAAGTTAGCGCACTGCTAGTCACGCATGGACATGAAGACCATATTGGTGGAATTCCATACTTCTTAAAAAAATTAAATGTTCCTGTTTATGCAACACGTTTTACATTAGGGTTGATTGAATTAAAATTAAGAGAACATAAACTTTTGAGGGAAACAGAGTTAATTGAAATAGACTCCAACTCAAACTTAGAATTCGGGGAGGTAAGTGTTAACTTCTTCAAAGTGAATCACAGTATTCCTGACTGCTTAGGGATAGTTTTTCACACACCTGAGGGAAATATTGTACATACGGGAGACTTCAAGTTTGATTTAACTCCTGTGAATAATCAATATTCGGATATTCATAAAATGGCTGAAATTGGTATGCAAGGTGTTTTGCTCTTATTATCTGAAAGTACTAATGCAGAACGTCCGGGTCTTACTCCATCTGAGAGTATTGTAGGTGAACACGTTATAGAGGCATTCATGAAGGCGAAAAGAAAAGTGATTATCTCTACTTTTGCATCAAATATTAATCGTGTACAGCAAGTCGTCGATGCTACTAGAAAAACAAATCGGAAGCTTGCTTTGTTAGGGAGAAGTATGGTGAATGTTGTTGGGGTAGCAATGGAACGAGGGTATTTGGATGTACCAGATGGAATGCTAATAGATCAACAAGAAATCAATGAACTTGATCCCGAGAAGGTAGCTATTCTGTGTACAGGAAGTCAAGGAGAACAAATGGCTGCTCTTGCCCGTCTATCTACTTCAAACTTTCGAGGTGTTGAAATATACCCTGAGGATACAGTCATCCTAGCAGCAGGTCCAATACCTGGGAATGAACGAAATGTTTCGCGTATCGTAGACAACTTATTTGAACTAGGGGCAAATGTGATTTATGGATCGGGGAGTTCAACAGGAATGCATGTTTCTGGACATGGCTATCAGGAAGATTTGAAACTAATGCTTACCTTAATGAGACCTAAATATTTTATACCGATTCATGGTGAATTTAGAATGCTACACCACCACCGGCTGTTAGCTGAGTCCGTTGGAGTAGAAAAGGAAAATACGTTTATCATGAATAATGGTGATGTTGTAGACATTGTTGAGAAAATCGCACGGCAAACACGGAGTATACCGACGGGGAATACTTATGTTGATGGAATTGGTGTCGGTGATGTGGGGGACTTTGTCTTACGAGATCGTAAACAGCTTTCAGAGGATGGAATGCTTGTTATTGTCTTAACGATGAGTAAAGCAGATAGAAACTTGATTTCTGGACCCGACACTATTTCTCGTGGATTCTCTGATGGTGATTTCGATGAACTCCGAAGAGAAATTAATCGCTTGACAGTAAAAACTGTTAACGAGCTACCAACGGCAACTAAAAATCAATGGAAAGTCATCAAAAAAAATATAAAAAAATCGGTTGGGCAATATCTATTTACCCATGCTAAGAAAAGGCCGATGATTGTTCCGATAATCATTGAAATCTAAAGGATGATAAGTAAAGGCTTTACTCAACATAGCGGGTAAAGCCTTTTGTTTAGACTTTATTCTTTTAATGGAGAAAATAAAAAACGCCAAAATGGCGTTTCGTTTATTAAGTATTAGCGGTTGTTACGACCTTTTTGTTTACCGTTGTTTTGATCTTCACCGGTAATTGCATCGACAACATTGCTTACTCTTTGACCGATCTTATCCATCATCCCATTATCTTGATTGTTATTTTCATTCTGATTCTTTTCATGACGATTATTTTGATTTTCCATTTTTTTCACCTCCAGAGTATAGAATGTGTAAATTATAAAAAAGTATCCATCAAAGGTGATAGTCATTTAAAACATTTGGAAAATGTAAAATAACCTTTTGTGAAGATCCATTTGTTATATTAAGTTCTAACTAGACAAACTGTCTGGATCTTAGGCTACTTTTAGAGGAGTATCATCTCGTCCCTATTTATTCTTTTAATTGTTTACTTTTACCTCTTCTATATTGGAAATAGAAGAGCTTCGAAAACAACTAATTGTTATTCTTATAGTTAATCTGGACTATTTTATATACAGAGGATGTTTCAAACAGTCTAAGGGACTTTTGTGAAGCATCCTTTTTTTATTTTTGAAACTATTTTAGTAAGGTAGTCGTCAAATATGTGAAAATTAGAGGTGTATATAGGGGAAGGAGAAATAATGGATACATATGAAAAGAATAGAGTGCTTGAAAAAATCATGATTGACCATGGTGATGAGTTAGTTAGATTAGCCTTTCATTATGTGAAAGATAAAGAGACGGCAAAAGACATGGTTCAAAATACATTTATTAAGAGTTATGAAAACTTAGATCATTTTCGATATGAAGCGAAATTAAAAACATGGTTATATCGGATTACTATTAATCAATGCAAAGATCATTTAAAGAGCTGGCACTACAAAAAAGTTCAAACAATAAACTTTCTTCAGGAGACAACAAGATCACTTTTGCCATCCGCTGAAAACACAGTTGTCGCTAAGTTGCATAACCAAGATATAAAAGAGATGATCCTTACCCTACCTGAAAAATATCGAGAAGTGATTTTCCTTTATTATTATCATTCCTTAAAAATAGAGGAAATTACAGTTGTAACTGAACTTCAGGAAAACACCGTAAAAACCAGATTAAGACGAGCGAAACAAAAACTCAAAATAATAATGGAGGAGGCAGAGGTTTATGGGTGATAAGGAGTTAAAAAATGCAATCGTATTGGAACAAGATGAGCAATTAAAATTCACTTTAGAAGATCGTAAAAAAGTATTTGAACAGATAGGTAAAGAAGAAACGAAACATAGTAAAGGGAAATTCCAAACACTACGACCTCATATAGTACCTGTTATGAGTGTCTGTTTCCTACTTATTCTCTTTGCGGGATTCTTATTACCATCCCTATTAATGAGTGAGGAAAACCAACAAGGAAATACAAAGAATCAACTTGTTTCTAAAGCAACGAGTAAATCAATTTCCATCTTGCTTATGGGAAAAGATTTAAATAATAGAACAGATACTAATATGTTACTTAGTTATAATCCAACTAAGGGAAGTGTCAAAGTGGTATCCATTCCTCGTGACTCATATGTAACGTTAGAAGATTCAAAAGAAGAGAGATCTCGAAAAGGAAAATTAACTCAAGCATATGCAGAAGGTGGACCAGAATCTACTCTTTCATCGGTATCAAATCTGTTAAATATTACGATTGATTATTATGCAGTAGTTGATATGGCGGGGTTTATTGAAATGGTAGATGAGTTAGAGGGTGTTGAATATGAACCTCAATATCCGATGAGTGTAAAGGGGTTAGATGGTAAAATTTATCGTATCGAGGAAGGTAAACAACATGTAAATGGTCAGGAAATGCTTGCATTATTAAGCGAAAGACTTATTAATCCATTAGGAGTGGTCGGGAGAGAAAAGGAGCAAGCGAAGTTTATGAGTCTGATCATAAAAGAAACAATAAATGATCTTTCCCTTTCACAAGTAAAAGAACTTGTCCAATATATCGATACAAATTTACCGTTAGACAAAGTGTATTCATTAGCCAAGGATGCTGAGATTTATTCCGTAGATATCTTAGATGTAACAGAGGGTATGGACGGAGTGAAAATCGAAAATGTGTATTTTAACAGGTTAAACCATGAAACGTTAAAAAACATCTCACTTGAGCTAAAAGAACATTTAAATAAATAATAGGTTGGAGCATTATGAGAAAATTAAAGGTTCCTTTTCGGAGTGGTATTTACTTAAAAAATCGTCCTTATTTTCACCTTTGTTACCGACATGTAATAACATAAAAGGGATTTCTCAATTGTTCAAACTGTTGAGGAATCCCTTTTTAACTTTTTATATTATCTAATGGAAATACAAAAGGGTTTTTATAACTTCCTCAGAATACTATAATAGGAGATAAGGTAGAAACAATCTTAGGAGGAAGATCATGGCTCACATTGAATCGTTGCATCCAAAACTCAGTAGAGTTATTGAAAATATTGAAAGAGTAATAATAGGAAAGAGAGATGTTAGTGTATTAAGTCTGGTTGCCTTGTTAACAAATGGCCACGTTTTACTTGAAGATGTTCCAGGTGTCGGTAAAACAATGATGGTTCGTGCCCTTGCAAAATCTGTTGGTGCGGAATTTAAACGAATTCAATTTACTCCAGATTTACTTCCATCAGATGTAACGGGTGTCTCCATTTATAACCCGAAGGAACTTAAATTTGAATTTCGTGAGGGTCCAATTTTTGGTAACGTTATTTTAGCAGATGAAATAAATCGTACTTCCCCTAAAACACAATCTGCATTACTTGAAGGGATGGAAGAGGGAAGTATTACTGTCGATGGTACCACAAGAATACTCACCAAACCGTTCTTTGTTATGGCAACACAAAATCCAGTAGATTACGAGGGGACGTATCCCTTACCTGAAGCACAACTTGATCGCTTTTTATTTAAACTCAGAATGGGATATCCATCTAAGGCAGAAGAATTCGAAGTACTTACGCTCGCCGAAAAGGATAGACCTATTCATAAAATGACGAGTGTTATAACCAAAGAGGAATTGGTAGAAATACAGAATCAAATCCAGGAAGTGTATGTGGATGAAACAATTAAGCACTATATCATTGAAATTACTGGTCAAACAAGAAAACATCCATCGATCTATTTAGGGACAAGTCCACGTGCTTCAATTGCTCTTATGAAGGCAGCGCAGGCATATGCATTTATATCAGGCAGAGACTATATCATTCCTGATGACATTCAATTTTTAGCACAATATGTATTACCGCACCGAATTATCTTAAGGTCAGAAGCTAAATTTGAGGGGAAAACGGCTGAAGAGTTAGTAAGTGACATTATTGCGAGGATTCCTGTTCCAGTCCACAGGGTGTTAAGTCGTTAATGAAAAAGTATCTTATGAAGTTCATCGTAGGTTGGAAGTTTTTTTCCTTGTTATTACTCACACTAGCAGCGTATAGCTACGCAATGTTTCAAGGTGGTTATGTCAGCTGGTTTCTGTTCTATAGCTTTTTCCCTTTTGCAGTGTACTCAATATTATTAGTGATCTATCCTGTTCGTTCGATTCAAATTTCTCGGACGGTGAATCAGGAGCAATTCACTGCTGGCCAAAAACTTGTTAGTACAATTACAGTAAAGCGAAAGTTTCCTTTCCCCCTATTTTATCTTTTAGTAGAGGATGTACTCTCAGAAAAACTACAGGTGAGTGAAAAGGTCGAGGAACCAAAACAGCTCTTTTTTCCTTGGTTTAGACGTAGGTTTACTTTTAGTTATACTCTACAAAATATCCCACGTGGTGAACATCAATTATCCAGGATTCGTGTACGCACGGGAGATCTGTTTGGATTAATTGAAAAAGAGGTATCTTTTCGTGTGGATAACAGTATTCTAGTGTACCCTTCACACATTGATATGGTTTATCATCCAAAGCAAAGACAATTTGAACAAGGTTCTTCTGCTAGTTTAGCAAAGTACTGGCAGGACTCTACTATGGCTGTAGGTGTAAGAGAGTATCAGCCTGGGGATAAATTTGCCTGGATTGATTGGAAGGCAACAGCTAGAAGAGATTCGATCATGACAAAGGAATTTGAACAGATGCAAAGCCATGATGTCGTTCTTATTTTAGATCGCTCTCAATCAGAAGTATTTGAATTAATGGTCACTTATTCTGCCTCATTATTACGAGCCATTATGAAAAGTGGGGCCAGAGTCGGATTCGTTTCAATCGGGAGTAAGCGACAAATCTTCCCACTGCAAGCGAATGAACAACATAGTCGAAGTCTCCTTTATCATCTTGCGAAAGTTGATTGTGATAGTAAAGAACCCTTATCAACACTTCTCGGACGAGATTTATTGAAAACAGAAATGAAGCAACTTACGAACGTAGTTGTGGCGAGTCAGCTCACAATAGATTTTGTCCGGAAATTGGAATATCTAATTAAACAACAACATTTATACATGATCTACCTTGTTAAAACAACTAACGATGAACATTCAAAAGAGGAACGATTGTTAATTGATAGATTGAAAAAGCTTCATATTGATGTAAAAGTTGTTGATCGTCCTGTTAAGAAGCAAAGAGAGGTGAAAAGCTCATGAACTTGCAACCTACTCGGGAGGGGAAAGCGACTGCATTTATTTATTACTTATTTGCCTTTGTGTTGCTATGGGAATGGCTAAGACCTCTTCAAATTTTTACAGATACAGCAAACACCTTTATTTTTGTTTTCTTTATTGGGGTTAGTTTTTTACTCATTTTTTTCAAATCCCCTTGGTATGTAACGGTCCCAGTTAAAATGATGATTATCCTTTTTATGATACATGGTCTTTTTTATGAGGGTGTTTTCTTTGGATTTCTTTGGGTAGGGGATCTACTCGGGGATATTGCTTTAAATATAAATACTATTCAATATGCTAATTGGATGGGTATTACAGCTTCGTTTCGATCATTGCTGTTTTTTATTTTATTATGGTTACTTGTTTATTTGATTCATTATTGGATCCTATTTCATAAACGAATTTTTCTTTTCTTTGTGTTAACCCTCGTTTATATAACTGTACTAGATACCTTTACACCATATGATGCAACTCTTGCAATTGTAAGGACTGTATTAATTGGGTTTTTTATGTTAGGTCTGCTCTATTTCGATCGATTAAAAAGGGTAGAGAATCTAAATTTAAAGAGATTTGCATCGATTCGTTGGATTTTACCGTTGCTTGTCCTCATCACCCTTTCGATCGTACTTGCAGTTGTGGCACCAAAAGCGGCACCGCAATGGCCGGATCCAGTACCTTTTCTATCAGCAATTGGTCAAGAAGATGGTGAGGGTGGTCTGAAGAAAATTGGTTATAGTGAAAATGATGATCGGCTAGGCGGCGGTTTTATTGAGGATAATACCGAAGTCTTTTCACATATCTCAACAGACCGCCATTATTGGCGAATAGAAACAAAGGATGTTTATACTGGGAAAGGATGGGAAGTATCTGATCCCGAATCAGGTCTAGAAGCGATCACAAATATAGAAGAAGAATTAAACTGGACGGATGATCGAGTTGTCACCAAAAGCTTAGAATCCACCATTACGATTAATGAGCAATATCGGCACCTTCATGTCATGTATCCCTTGGGGGTAACGTCATTTCAAACCGACAATAACTTGAGTCTTTATCTAAATCGTAATAATGAGATGATCACTCCCTTTCAGGAAAATGAGGGCTCTAGAGAAGAATTTATGACATATAAAGTAAAATACGAATTACCGTCATATCCACTCAATGAGATGAGAAAAGCACAGCCACTTTCAGATCTTCCCGAAGTCTTTCTTGAACGATACACTCAGCTACCAGATTCTTTGCCTAGCAGGGTGAGAGATCAAGCTATACAAATAACTGCAGGTGAGGCTAATCAATTTGACAAAGCGAAAGCGATTGAAAGTTATCTAGGATCAGTTGAATTCTCTTATGATAAAGAAGATGTCGCAATACCTAATGAAGATCAAGATTATGTTGATCAATTTCTCTTTGAAACATTACAGGGATATTGTGATAACTTCTCAACTTCAATGATCGTTTTATTACGCGCTGTTGATATTCCTGCTAGATGGGTAAAAGGATATACTGAAGGTGAATTCATTGAAACGATAAATAATACGGAAAAGCAATACCAAGTGACAAATAATAACGCCCATTCATGGGTGGAGGTATATTTTGAGGGCGTTGGCTGGGTACCCTTCGAACCGACTAAAGGCTTTGTAAACCCTTATGATTTAACAAGCGACTATATTACAACAGAAGAACAAACTCAAACAGATGTTCAGGATGAAAGTGTTGAAGAAGAGGAACCAGAGCAAACTCCAGAGAAACCTGAACAAAAAGCGGAAAAAGAGGAAGACAAAGCTGCAACTGCTGCTAAAAAAAACAATGGGTCATTTTTCAACAGCCAGGGAGGTCTTCGAGTTTTCTTGATTGGCTTCTTGCTTATTCTATTAATTAGTTTTGCTGTTTATAAAATGAGAATGAAATGGATACCGATGTTAATTATTAATAAATATAAGAAACGAAATGATGATATTGTATTTTTTCAAGCATACGAGTCACTGCTAAAACAATTTGAACGTTATGGCATAAAGCGGAAAGAAAGCCAGTCTTTAAGAGAGTATGCTCATAATGTTGATCACCATTTTCAGATGGATGATATGACAGTTTTGACAAAAAACTATGAACGGGCATTGTATCGCCGTGATAATGCAACAGAGGAATGGGCTAGTTCAGCTGAATTGTGGGAAAATTTAATTAAAAGGACATCATCTTGACCAGTGGGTAAGAGATTGGTAGAATAGTAAAAATTAAATAGCCCTTCATATATACTCGATAATATGGTTCGAGAGTCTCTACCAGGTAACCGAAAATAACCTGACTATGAAGGCAGAATAGCTAGTATATCCTACTAGAATTCTGCCTTCTTCTTTATTTGAAGGGCAGGATTCTAGTTTTTTGTTTTTAGGATATAGTGCAGCATTTTCTATAGGATTAGAATTAATATCTTTTGTTCTTAGTTTGGTAACTAGTATTCCGTCTCCTTGTAAATCATAATGAAGGGTGACGTGATTATGTAATAAATGTTTAGTATAATGGAAAAAGTGCAATGAAAATTCGGATGAGGTGACGATTTTGGAAAACATTCATGAAATGGTAGTAGTTTTAGATTTCGGCAGTCAGTATAATCAACTAATTACACGACGTATTCGCGAATTTGGTGTTTATAGTGAGTTACATCCCCATACACTAACAGCGGAAGAGATAAAAAAGATGAATCCAAAGGGGATTATCCTATCAGGCGGACCAAATAGTGTCTACGGAGAAAATGCTTTTCGATGTGATGAAGCAATCTTTGATCTAGGTATCCCAGTACTTGGAATTTGTTATGGCATGCAGCTTATGACACATGTTCTTGGAGGAAAAGTTGAAGCAGCAAATCACCGTGAATATGGAAAAGCTACGATTGATATACAAGGAAAGCCAGCTTTATTTTCAGATTTGCCAGAGAAACAAATTGTCTGGATGAGTCATGGAGATCTTGTGAAGGAAATCCCAGAAGGGTTCCAGATCGATGCTACAAGTACATCTTGTCCATATGCGGCAATGAGTAATGAAGATCGTAGATACTATGGTGTTCAATTCCATCCAGAAGTACGCCACTCTGAATTCGGTAATGAATTATTGAAGAATTTCGTATTAAATGTGTGTGAGTGCGCTGGAAATTGGTCAATGGAGAACTTCATCCAAATCGAAACAGATAAATTAAAACAATTGGTCGGAGACAAAAAGGTGCTTTGTGCATTGAGTGGTGGAGTAGATTCCTCAGTAGTTGCTGTTTTAATTCATAAAGCATTAGGTGATCAACTAACATGTATCTTTGTCGATCATGGCCTTTTGCGTAAAGATGAAGCGGAAAGTGTGATGAAAACATTCACAGATGGCTTCCATATGAATGTTATTAAAGTTGATGCTAAGGATCGCTTCTTAAACAAATTAAAAGGTGTATCTGATCCAGAAAAAAAGCGGAAAATTATCGGTAATGAATTTATCTATGTTTTTGATGACGAGTCTGCAAAGTTAGAGGGTATTGATTTTCTAGCCCAAGGTACTCTTTATACAGATATTATTGAGAGTGGTACCGCGACTGCACAAACGATTAAGTCGCATCATAATGTTGGTGGTCTTCCTGAAGATATGGACTTCCAATTAATTGAACCGTTAAGTACATTATTTAAAGACGAAGTTCGTGCTTTAGGTTCAGAGTTAGGAATTCCTGATGAGATTGTATGGAGACAACCGTTCCCAGGACCAGGGCTTGGTATTCGAGTGTTAGGTGAAATATCAGAGGAGAAGCTTGAGATTGTTCGTGAATCTGATTACATTTTACGTGAAGAGATCCTAAACGCAGGTCTTGATCGTGATATATGGCAGTACTTCACTGTGTTACCTGACATTCGCAGTGTTGGTGTAATGGGAGATGCCAGAACATATGATTATACGATTGGAATTCGTGCGGTTACGTCTATTGATGGTATGACATCTGATTGGGCAAGAATCCCATGGGATGTACTTGAGGTTATTTCAACTCGAATAGTAAATGAAGTCAAACATATTAACCGTGTAGTGTATGATATTACAAGTAAACCACCTGCAACAATCGAGTGGGAGTAGAATACGAACGAAACGAACATTATATTAAATAATGTTCGTTTTTTTATTGACGAAAACAAGTCATGCTGATAAAATATAACTAGAATTAAATAAGTCGAATTACGTCGTATAATGTTGGGGATATGGCCCAAAAGTTTCTACCAAGCTACCTTAAATGGCTTGACTACGAGGTCTTAATAGATAGGTGTATATTCCTTTTTATTAATATTTTGTACGTCAAGCGCTCACACAATAATTGTGGAGCGTTTTTTAGTTTGTAGTTGCGTAGTGATTCATTGGAATCATTCATTTAATATACCTTATATACCATAGCCTCTACATTTTATATGTTAAAAATTCCTAGGAGGAAAACCAAATGAAAAAGTTTTTTCAGTTTGATGAGTTGGGAACCAATTACCGTCGTGAGATTATCGGAGGATTAACAACCTTCTTATCAATGGCCTATATACTATTCGTCAATCCAACAACTTTGTCGATGGCAAGCATTCCAGATTTACCTGCTTCAATGAGAATGGATCCGGGCGCTGTCTTTACTGCTACAGCAATTGCTGCTGCGATCGGTTCATTGTTAATGGGTCTCATAGCTAAGTATCCAATTGCTCTAGCACCGGGTATGGGGCTAAATGCATTTTTCTCTTATACAGTTGTATTAACAATGGGTGTACCTTGGCAAACGGCTTTGTCAGGAGTTTTGGTTTCAGGTCTTATCTTTATCTTACTTACTTTATCAGGTATTCGCGAAAAGATAATCAATTCTATACCTGCTGAGCTCAAATTTGCAGTAGGAGCAGGTATTGGATTATTTATCACCTTTGTTGGTTTTCAGAACGCAGGAATAATTGTTAATAACGATGCAACTCTAGTAGGTTTAGGGGATTTATCAAATCCATCCACTCTATTAGCTGTATTTGGGGTTATCATAACAGTGATTTTAATGGTTCGTGGCATTAAGGGTGGCATTTTCTACGGAATGTTAATTACGGCGATTATTGGGATGTTCTTTAAAGTCATTCCGTTTCCAGAAAGGGTTTTTGGAGCTATTCCTAGTTTAGAACCAACATTTGGACAAGCATTCATGAACTTAGACCAAATATTTACGATTCAAATGTTAGTTGTTATCCTAACTTTTCTATTCGTAGATTTCTTTGATACTGCAGGTACATTAGTGGCAGTAGCTAATCAGGCCGGATTAATGAAAGAAAATAAATTACCAAGAGCAGGAAAAGCGTTGTTTGCTGATTCTGCTGCGACAGTTGTAGGTTCAGTCTTAGGAACATCTACAACAACTTCATATATTGAGTCAACTGCTGGGGTTGCTGCTGGTGCACGTTCAGGATTTGCATCTGTCATTACAGCGTTGTTCTTCCTATTGGCGTTATTCTTTTCCCCATTGCTAGGTGTCATAACATCTGCCGTAACGGCACCTGCGCTAATTATTGTTGGTGCACTTATGGTTTCAACACTTGGAAAAATAGCATGGGATCGTTTTGAAATAGCTGTTCCAGCATTTTTAACTATTATTGCGATGCCGTTATCTTATAGTATAGCAACAGGTATTGCGATTGGATTCATTTTTTACCCTATAACGATGGTAATAAAAGGAAGAGCGAAAGAAATACATCCAATCATGTACGGATTGTTTGTTGTCTTTGTTTTATACTTTATCTTTATAGCGTAGTTCCTAACAAAATCAAAGTGATGGAAGAGGGTCTGCTCCTACCAATAAACACATTGGGAAGAGCAGGTTTTTTTTACTTTTATATAGAAGAAAGGGGGATTATCTCCAAGGATTCAAATAGAAGTTGGATTATTCCTGTATAGAGGATAGGTCAGTTACCAGATTTTTTTGAAAAGGTGATATACAAACTGCGATTCATTATGTTAATAATCGTTTTAGTCACTAAAGGAAATAAAGAATAGTTATTTAAAAATGAAACAATATAAGTGAAGAAACGACAATGTGCACCTTTGAGATCAACTAGGTAATAGATGACTATACGTTGATACTTCTATTTAAATTAGTCGTTTGAAAAGGTCCTTACCTAACTATGGTATGGAGGGTGAAAGAAAATATAACAAATATTAATCTTTTTATTGACTCTAGGTTATTTTATTGATATAGTAATAAAAGTCAGTTGCGAGGGAATACTAACTCAGATTGACTTCAAAAAACACATCGAAAAAATGTTGACATAATGTTTTGAAATGTGTTATAGTAATAAAGTCGCTTACGAGCGATGCGAAAAAATGATCTTTGAAAACTAAACAAAACCAAGCGTGCCAACGTTAATTTTGA
>NZ_JCAXET010000031.1:0-31201 GCF_059758525.1 Metabacillus sp. GQ13 | reverse complement strand
CAATAAAGTGTTTGATATAGCTCTTAAAAGTTTAAAACATTTGTACTAATATATAGTACGCTTTTGTTAATCGAAATTAACGTTGGCACGCTTGGTTTTGTTTAGTTTTCAAAGAACTTTAATTATCATCTGCTGTAAAAGCAACTTAATTAGTATAACATTTATTAATGTTATAAGTCAATGTTTTTTTGATTAAAGATCCATCTGCTCTGATTGGCTGACTTTTAGAAGTATAACAGGATATTATATCTTTAGTCAACACAATTAGAGCATTTTTTAGATTATTTCCTCGATAAATAGTTCTCTCTTATCTTTTAAGGCAATAATTTCTCCTGTTTTTGTTACTTTAATAATCGGTCTAGTTGGATATAACTCATCAATAAAGATTATTTGAGCAATAAGACCATTAGACAGCCTTACTTTTGTATCAATTGAAAATTTAATTAGTGCATCTTTTAACTTATTTACAATATTTATTTCAAATTTACCAAAGTCATCTTGTATGATCTGCTCGAGAACTTTGAAAGGCGATTGTTTACTGCGATAAGGTCTAACCGTTACCATTGCTTGATATGTATCAGCCAGAGCAACGATCTTACTATATGGATGTAATTGCTCGCCTTTTACAGCTAGTGGATACCCGCTACTATCTATTCTTTCATGATGCTGCAGGACCCCTATTTTTACCCCTTCCTTTATTGACACGATATTTTTTAATAAATTATAACTATGAACAGGGTGTTGTTTAATATCTCTGTATTCCCTTTCTGTTAATGTCACCTTCTTAGTTAATATTTTAGGGTCAATCTTCGCCATTCCACAATCACAAAGTAAACCTGTTAATGCTATTTGGTTGACGTCTCCTTGGTTGTAATTTAGTTTTCTAGCTAAATAGGCGCTTACCAATGAAACGGAAACAGAATGATGGAAGATATAATCCTCTTGTTTACAATAATGATATAGCTTAATGACTTCATCTTCATTACTTTCCATTTCTGAGACTAATGGTAGAATGACATTTCGAATTTTCCCAATATCAACTGGAGTACCTGCCTGCCATCCCAAGAATAGTTGCTTAAATTTTTTAATTGTCTCTAAGTATTGTTGATAGAATGGTTTTTCACCTAGTGTATCAAGATGCCCCTCAGCTTCTCTCGTATCTTCTACTATATTAAAGGGTTGAAATTTTTCACCACTTTTTAATGTACTCTCTACTTCAACCTCATTGATTAAAAATGCTTTTAATACTTCTATTATATGTTCAGTAATAATTGTCTTTTTATAAGCTAATGGTTTATTAGTTGCTGACAATATATCTTTTAATAGTATGCAACCTTCTTGTAATTGTTCAATTTGGATTTTCATATTATCCCCCCTATTCTATTATATCTAAAGATAGGTACTAATGTTTATAAAAATTATCGACAAACAGGTAAATTTAATCTACAATTATCCCTTTTAATGGAAAATAGTAGTTATTTCGGTTTACGAATCGTCTTTAATTGAGTTTGCATTTACTTTACTAATAGAGACTTCATTCCTCATTTCAATAATTTCTAGTGAAATACACATTATTTAAACTTTATCTATGACTCTTGAGTATAAAAAATAGACTCACCATTTTAAAATGAGTGAGTCTTTTTAGAAATCTATATAATTGTGTGCTGACGGTAAGACATTCGATCTTACTCTTTTTTTATTCTTCTGTTGTTGAATCCGAATTTTCTTCTGCTGAATTTTCTTCTGCTGTATTTTCTTCTGCTGTTAAATCTGAATTTTCTTCAACTACATCTTCTTTTGTTAATTCTTCATTAGGTAAATCTGCTAATTCGCCTTCTTCTACTACATCCTCTTCAGGTTCTTCTTTTTCAACAAGAGCCACAGTTGATACAGAGACATTTTCATCTAATTTAATTAGCTTAACACCTTGTGTGTTTCTTCCCATGGTTGAAATCGTTGAAATACCCATGCGGATTATAACACCACTAGCTGTTATTAGCATTAAATCTTCTTCTCCCTTAGTTGCTTTAACGGAAACAACAGGGCCATTTTTGTCGGTGATATTACATGTCTTTAAACCTTTACCGCCACGACTTTGAATTCTGTACTCTCCAGAAGGGGTACGTTTCCCATAACCATTCCGAGTGACAATTAATATATCAACGTCTTCTTCTAAGATTTCCATCCCCACGACATTATCACTCTCGTCAAGTGATATCCCTTTAACTCCTGATGCAGTACGTCCCATAGAACGAACGTCAGTTTCAGGGAAACGGATAAGCATACCATTTTTAGTACCAATGACAATATCCTTTGAACCGTCTGTTAATTTAACAGATATCAGTTCATCTGCTTCGCGTAAACCAACTGCTATTAATCCGTTATTTCTAATATTTGCAAATTGTGACAATGGAGAACGCTTTGAAATTCCATCCTTGGTCGTGAAGAACAAGAACCAATCATCGACAAATTCAGATACTGGAATAATCGCGTTAACCCATTCGTCCTGTTCGACACTTAAGAGATTAATAATTGGAAGTCCTTTAGCTGTTCTACTGTATTCAGGGATTTCATAACCTTTCGCACGATAAACCTTACCTTTGTTCGTAAAGAACAGGATAGTATCGTGTGTTGAGGTTGTAAGAAGTTGAGCAACAAAGTCATCTTCATTGGTTCCCATTCCTTGAATACCTCTACCGCCTCTTTTTTGTGTACGATACGTTGATAAAGGAAGTCGCTTAATATATCCATTATGCGTTAGTGTAATAATAATATTTTCAACGGGAATTAAATCCTCATCTTCAATATTTTCTAGTCCACCAGCTACAATTTCTGTTCTACGTTTATCATTGAATCGCTCTTTAATTTCAGTTAGCTCTTCACGGATAATGATAAGTACCTTTTCTTCATCTGCAAGAATTGCCTTTAATTCTGCAATTAAATTCACAAGTGATTGATATTCATCTTCAATTTTATCTCTTTCTAAACCAGTTAATCGTTGAAGTCTCATATCTAATATAGCTTGTGCTTGTTTATCACTTAGAGAGAATTGTTCTATTAGTCCATTTCTGGCAATTTCAGCAGTTTGTGAACTACGAATAAGAGCAATAACTTTATCAAGATGATCTAGTGCAATTCTTAAACCTTCGAGAATATGAGCCCTTGCTTCAGCCTTCCTTAATTCAAAGGCCGTTCTTCGCTTTATGACAACTTTTTGATGTTCTAAATAATAGTAAAGCATTTGCTTTAAGTTAAGGACTTTAGGATGTCCATCAACTAGCGAAAGCATATTAATACCAAAACTTGTTTGTAGAGCTGTTTGTTTGTATAAATTATTTAATAGGACGTTTGCATTCGCATCCTTACGTAATTCAATCACTACACGCATCCCATTACGATCTGATTCGTCTCGTAAATCAGTGATGCCGTCAATTTTTTTATCTCTAACAAGCTCTGCAATTTTTTCAACAAGCTTAGCTTTATTAACTTGGTATGGTAATTCCTTAACAATAATGACTTGTTTACCAGAAGGCTTTTCTTCGATTTCAACTTTAGCTCGAATTGTAATCGAACCTCGTCCTGTTTCATACGCCTTACGTATCCCACTCCGACCAATAATTTGTCCCGATGTTGGGAAATCTGGACCCGGAATGATTTCCATTAATTCAGGTATAGTTAAATCTGGTTCCTTGCTTAATGCAAGTACTCCATCGATAACTTCACCTAGTTGATGAGGTGGAATATTTGTTGCCATACCCACAGCTATTCCAGTTGCTCCATTTACAAGGAGATTGGGAAACCTAGCTGGTAGCACAACTGGTTCTCTTTCTGAACCATCATAGTTATCTTGATAACCAATTGTATCTTTGTTAATATCACGGATTAATTCCATCGATATTTTCGACATACGTGCCTCTGTATAACGCATAGCTGCTGCAGAGTCTCCATCTACAGAACCGAAGTTACCATGTCCATCAACTAGCATGTAGCGAAAGTTGAAATCCTGAGCCATACGTACCATCGTTTCGTATACTGCTGAATCGCCATGAGGATGGTATTTACCAATTACTTCACCAACGATACGTGCAGATTTCTTAAACGGCTTTTCTGATGTCATACCTAAATCATTCATTGCATACAAGATACGACGATGAACCGGCTTAAGTCCATCTCGAACATCTGGTAAGGCACGAGAAACGATAACACTCATTGCATACCCTAAAAATGATTCACGCATTTCATTACTAATATTTCTTTCAATTACATGTGAGTTTTGATTTTCCGACATACTAAGATAACCTCCCTTAGTCTTTTTTACATTTTAAATTGGGAGAGCAAGATAACGTTTATAATAAATCCTATTTAATAGTCTATTCTCCATTATATCAATGTTATAGAAAGATTACACATCAATTTCATAGAATATTGATAGTCATTTGATGAAATCGGTTATTTTCATTCTATTATCCAATTTGAGAACATGATTTAGTTTAAAAAGGCTACCTAAAGTTTCTTATCTCATAAAAAAACACCTCACCATATAATGAGGTGCTACTTAAATTAAATGTCTAGATTTTTAACATATTGTGCATTTGCTTCGATAAAGTTACGACGTGGTTCCACTTTATCACCCATTAATGTATCGAACGTTTCATCGGCATCAATTGCGTCCTCTAAAGTAACCTGAAGTAAAGTACGTGTCTCGGGATCCATAGTCGTCTCCCATAATTGTCCTGGATTCATTTCTCCTAAACCCTTATACCGTTGAATACCTGGTTTAGGCTGTCCTGGCATTTCAGCAAGGTAGCTCTCTAACTGACGTTCGTTATAAGCGTATTCGATACGTTTCCCTTGTTGGATTTTATATAATGGTGGTTGGGCAATATAAATATAACCTTGCTCAATAATTGGACGCATATAACGATAAAAGAAAGTTAAAAGCAGGGTACGTATATGTGCACCATCCACATCAGCATCTGTCATAATAACAGCTTTATGATAACGTGCTTTTGTTATATCAAAATCCTCGCCAATACCTGTGCCTAAAGCTGTTATAATTGCTCGAATTTCATTGTTTGACAAAATTTTATCTAATCTAGCTTTTTCGACATTGATAATTTTACCTCTTAATGGCAAGATGGCTTGAAAATGTCTATCTCTTCCTTGCTTAGCAGAACCACCTGCAGAATCACCCTCAACGATATAGATCTCACTGATAGATGGATCCTTTGAAGAACAGTCTGCAAGCTTACCAGGTAGACTTGAAATCTCAAGTGCGCTTTTTCTTCTGGTTAACTCACGAGCCTTTTTAGCTGCAAGTCGAGCTCTTGCTGCCATTAAGCCCTTTTCAACTATTTTTTTAGCTGTAGATGGATTCTCTAGCAAAAATTTATCGAACGCCTCAGAAAATACAGAATCTGTTACTGTACGAACTTCTGAATTTCCTAGCTTTGTTTTCGTTTGCCCCTCAAATTGAGGGTCTGGATGTTTTATAGATACGATTGCTGTAATTCCTTCACGAACATCTTCACCTGAAAGATTATCATCATTTTCTTTGAAAATTCTATTTTTTCTAGCATAATCATTAATGACACGAGTTAATGCTGTTTTAAATCCTGATTCATGTGTTCCACCTTCATAGGTGTGAATATTATTAGCAAAAGAATAAATATTACTTGTATAGCTATCGTTGTATTGAATCGCAACTTCAGTTGTGATCCCATCCTTTTCACCCTCGATATATACAGGCTCATCATGGACGACCTCACGTGTACGATTTAAATGCTCTACGTAAGATTTAATACCACCTTCATAATAATATTCATTGTGACGTTTGTTTTCACGTAAGTCTTCAATTGTTAGTTTAAGTCCTCGATTAAGAAAAGCCAACTCTCGGACACGAGTTGTAAGGGTATCATAATCATATTCTATTGTCTCAGTAAAAATTTCTGTATCTGGTGTGAAATGAGTAATCGTACCAGTTTGGTCTGACTCTCCAATTATACTAAGATCAGCAGCAGGAATACCTCTTTCGAATTTTTGAAAGTGTATCTTACCTTCGCGATGGACAGTCACAGTTAATTCTGTTGAGAGGGCATTAACAACAGATGCACCAACACCATGAAGACCTCCAGAAACTTTGTAACCTCCACCACCGAATTTACCACCTGCATGAAGGACGGTCATGATTACTTCGACTGCTGGACGGCCCATTTTCTCATGAATACCGACTGGAATTCCTCGTCCATTGTCCTTAACAGTAATGCTGTTATCACTTTCAATGATTATATTTATTTCATCACAAAAACCCGCCAAAGCTTCATCAATACTATTATCAACAATTTCCCAGACCAGATGATGAAGACCCTTTGCACTAGTAGTCCCTATATACATTCCAGGTCGTTTTCGTACTGCTTCTAAACCTTCTAGAACCTGAATCTGATTTTCATCATATGCTTGCGGCTGGACTTGATTTTCTTCCATTGTCATACTGATTCACCTTCACTTTTCCTAAAGCTTCTCTTTTAAAACTAGTTATTTATCTTTTTAGCGGTTATTCAAAAAGATCACGAAAAAGTAGCGGAACACTTTTTCCACCATCTTGCAATTTTTCTCTAGATGTTTTTGACTTTCTTACTTTATAATTCTATATCAAAAGCATGTTGTGCTCGTTTTTTTAATGTACCTGACGACAACGGAGAAAAATAAATTTTATCCATCGTTATAATTACCGACTTAGCTTCACTATGCGAAAGCTTAACAATTTTGTTTTCCTGTTTATTTAAAAACTCAGTAACTATGGAGGAGGCTTTTGAGGACTGACGGTCTAATATCATGACCACCTCTTTTGAGGGTACTACAAAATTGTCACCTAGATGAATATACAAGTTAATCACCTCATTTATCGTCTGCAAGAAATCCTGCTTGAACATGAAAAGTAGCTGCTTCTTTTAATGTTTGATGGTCAATCCCCTCAACACTTGTAGTTGTTACGAAGGTTTGTACCTTTCCTTGAATCGTATTCAATAAGTGAGATTGTCGATAATCATCTAACTCTGACAACACATCATCAAGTAAAAGGATTGGATATTCTCCAATCTCATTGTAGATCAAATCTATTTCAGCTAATTTTAATGAGAGAGCAGTAGTTCTTTGTTGACCTTGTGATCCATATGTTTGAACATCATGGTCATTTACATAGAATTCTAAATCGTCTCTATGTGGTCCAGCGAGCGTTGCTCCTCGCTCAATTTCTTTCTCCCTTATTTTAGCAAACTTCTGCTCATATACTTCTATCATTTTCGTCAAATCATTGTTTTCTGATACGTCAATAGATGTTTTATATTTAATGACTAGTGTTTCTAACCCTCTGCTGATCCCTGTATGTATAGGTCCAGCCCATTTTTGAAGTTCGGAAATAAATTTCATTCTTTTAATAATTATTTTTGCTGCTGACTCACATAATTGCGATGTTAAAACATCTAGCATTGTTTGATCTGTTTGTTTACGCATCTGTAATAATTTTAAATAATGATTTCGTTGTTGCATTATCTTTTGATAACGACTTAAGTCATGAAGATATACGGCTGATACTTGCCCGATTTCCATATCTATAAATCTTCTTCTAACTTGTGGACTACCTTTAACTAGATTTAAGTCTTCTGGTGCAAACATGATAACATTCATTGCACCTACATATTGGCTAAGTTTACCTTGTTCAATATGATTCAATTTTGCTCGTTTACCTTTTTTAGAAATTATTAATTGGAGTTTCGTGGATCGATTATGCTTTTCTATACTACCTTCTATTTTAGCATATTCTTCGTCCCAACGAATTAATTCTTTATCATTTGATGTTCGATGTGATTTTGCCATGGCAAGAACAAAGATTGATTCCATTACATTTGTTTTCCCTTGAGCATTTTCACCAAGGATTACATTGACTTTATTATCAAATTGAATGGTTAAATCTTCATAATTTCGGTAATTTTTTAATGTTAGCTCTTTAATATACAAATTTCGCCCACCAACTTTAATTTTTCACAATATATGTGCCAAAGTCAGGAATATATATTGTATCGCCATCCCTTAACTTCTTACCGCGACGATTTTCAGGCTCTTTATTCACAAAAATTTCATACTCGTCTAAAAACCACTTCGCCATTCCGCCCGTTTGTATGACATCGGCTAATTTCAAAAATTGTCCTAATGTAATATATTCTGTTTCAATCTTTACTGGCTTCGCCATGATGAACCACCTTTCTTCGATAGTCTCTAACTTATTATAATACTAAATAATTACCTAGAAATACAACTAGCGGTACATTTTACTTTAAGTGTCTACTCCACGCATACAAAATTAACCCACTTACGTAACGGTAGTTCTTTATACCCATACCTCTCATATGAATCCTTATGTAGCAAAGATTTTGCAAGAAATTAAAAGCGAAATCCAAGCACAATAGTGATCTAAACCACTAATAAAATCTACTATTCATTAAGTTTTATTTATACAACTTTCACCACAAAAAAAAGAAAGAGGCTGACAAAGTCAGTCTCTTTAAATTGAATTTAATACGTTCTTACCGGAAGGATTAGTTGAAGCATCGAATCATCATTTGTTGTTTTGATAACAAAAGGTCTCATAGCCCCTGTAAAGGTAACTTTAATTTCTGTTCCTTCAAGAGCTTTTAAGGCATCCATTACATATTTTGCACTGAATGAAATTTTTAATTCTTCACCTGAAATCTCTACTGCTTGAATTTCTTCACTTACCTTACCTATTTCTGGAGAATTAGATGAAATTTCGACCATACTATTTGTAAAAGTGGAGAACTTAACCACATTATTTCTAGCTTCCTTTGCTAGTAATGACGCACGATCAATAGCCTGTAAGAAATCTTTAGAATTAATTGTTAAGTTTGTTTTGCTTTCTGATGGAATCAATCTTGATGTATCAGGATAATTTCCTTCTAACAATCTTGAGAAAAATAGGATATTTTTCGCCTTAAATAATACTTGATTTTCAGTGATCACGATTTCTACTAAATCGCTAGTGTCATCAAGGATTTTACTTAATTCACTTAGGCTTTTACCAGGAATAACAACATTATAAGAATTTTGATTTTCTGTATCTATCATCGCTTTTCTTAAAGCTAAACGATGACTGTCTGTAGCAATACATACTAATTCTCTATTTTCTAACTTCCAATTTACACCCGTTAGAATAGGTCGTGTTTCTGATGTTGAAACAGCAAAAACTGTTTGTCGAATCATCGCTTTTAATAAATCTGTAGGAATTTTAAATGGATTTTCTTCCTCGATTTGTGGCAAATGAGGATATTCCTCAGCATCTTGTCCGTTTAGGCTAAACTCAGCTTTTCCTGAACGAATGATCGTTGAATGATGATTACCTACTTCTATTTCAACAATTTCTTTAGGCAATTTCTTAACAATTTCACTGAAAAACCTTGCTTGTAATACAATACTACCTGCTTGTTGGATTTCAACAATTTCAACGCCATTTTCTTCAGTTGGAATAAATGATTCGATCGAGATATCTGAATCACTACCAGTTAATGTAACACCCTCTGTATGTGCAACAATTTTTATACCTGTCAAAATGGGAATAGTTGTTCTAGAAGAAACGGCCTTCATTACGTCTTGAACACCTTGAACTAGTCTGTCTTTATGGATTATAAATTTCATGGAAGAATTCCTCCCTTTTTTCTAAATATTTTTGGTCTAATTATATAATATATTTATAAAAAGAATAGTAGAAGTACTAGTAGGGCCTGTGGAAATGTGGATAACCACTAAAAACGAAAGGAAACACAGCCTATCCACATGTGGACAGACTGTGTATATGTCTGTTGTAGTTATTCACAGTATTCAGGTTAGTAAAAGTCTGATTTTCAAAATGATTGTAATACGATAAAAATAACAAAGTCAATTTTTTATTAAGCAAAAGCAACTCGCCCTTAGTAAAAAGCAAATAAAAGGTTTCTATTGGTACAAAGACATTAGTTACCTCTGATAATTCCAGTTATGTCCTTAATCTGCCTTTTTAGTTGATCATCAGTCTGAAGCAGTCTTGAGATTTTTTCGTGAGCATGAATAACAGTTGTATGATCACGTCCACCAAACTCTTCGCCAATTTTAGGAAGAGATGAATCTGTTAACTCTCGAGATAAATACATAGCAATTTGCCTTGGGAATGCAACAGATTTTGTCCGTTTTTTCGCCTTAAAGTCCTCTAATTTCACTTGGAATTCTTGGCCAACAATTCGTTGTATATCACTAATAGCAATAATCTTTGGTTTTGAATTAGGAATGATATCCTTTAGGGCTTCAGCTGCTAAATCAGCATTGATATCTTTATTAATAAGTGATGAATAGGCAACAACACGAATGAGTGCGCCCTCTAACTCGCGAATATTCGAATCAATTTGATTTGCAATATATAGCATGACTTCATTAGGGATATCTAAACCTTCAGCTTTCGCCTTTTTTCGTAGTATTGCAATTCTAGTTTCTAGATCTGGTGGAGTAATATCCGTAATTAATCCCCACTCAAATCGTGAACGAAGCCTGTCTTCAAGGGTTGGTATTTCCTTTGGTGGCCTGTCACTAGAGATAATAATTTGCTTACTTTCCTCATGTAAAGTATTAAACGTATGAAAAAATTCCTCTTGAGTTGATTCTTTTCCAGCTAAGAACTGAATATCATCAATTAGTAGTACATCAACACTTCGATATCTATTTCTAAAATCAACAGCTTTATTATCTCGAATTGAATTTATGAATTCATTTGTAAACTTTTCAGAGGAAAGATAAACAACTTTTGCAGATGGATTATGGTTTATAACATAGTGACCAATCGCATGCATTAGATGGGTTTTACCTAAACCAACTCCCCCATAAATAAATAGAGGATTATATGCTTTTGCGGGTGCCTCTGCAACAGCTAATGAAGCAGCATGAGCAAATCGGTTTCCAGATCCAATGACAAATGTGTCAAATGTATATTTAGGATTCAACATACTTTGCGGTAATTCAATATGGTCATCGTTATTATCTATTTGTCTGGTTGGAGAGTTCGCAATAAATTGATCATCCTTTTGATTTTGGGGGATAATAAATTTAATGACAAACTCTTCTCCAGTTAATCGGTAGATGGTATCAGCAATTAAATGTAAATAGCGTGATTCTAACCAATCCCTGGCAAACTCATTTGGAGCGGTTATGGTTAAGGTATCACCTTTAATTCCGTGTGCTTTAGTTGATTTAAGCCATGTTTCATAGCTAGGCTTACTAATTTTCTTTTCTATCTCCTCTAAAGCTTTGCTCCAAAGTTCGGAAATATTCTCCATGTAATGGTCTGTCCCTCCTTTATTCAAGCTCTTTCATTGTTTGTATATCTTTTGTACAACACATGAATGGACATGTATAAACATACGATAGTCGAAAAATGTGGATAAACATATAATATAGTAGGAAAACGTCTTTTCGACAAAACTCTTGAATTGTGGACAACATTTTACACAAGCTGTTAATAAGCTATCCACATGTTATACACAGTCTGTGGATAACGTATTTTTAAATGTAATATTATTAAGAGTGAAAACACAAATATGATATCAGAATAAAGCAGGAGTTGCAATGGTTTTTAGAAACTTATCCACACTATTGTTCTTTTGTTGATGATAATTGTCCACAGTATGGGAAAACGTGAAAAACTTGTCGATAACTTGTGTGGATACTAAAAAACATGTCGAAATGTTATCCACAATCCTTATTTGCAAGGAATAGAATTTTTTATTCGAAATTGGAGTGTTTAAAGTTAAAATTCAGGTAATGGCTAGAATAAGGGGTTACGACAATATAAATAGTGTATGTCGAAAAACGACAAAATTCTAACTGAAGCTGTTTTAACTAGGTTAAACTTTCTAAAAAATTGGTCATTGGATTTTTCGTATAAACTAGTAGATAGTTAAAAGGCAATACCTCGAAGACAGGCTAAGTATGTTCTATTTGCCTAAGTCAATATGACAATCCGTCCAGAAGGTTAAAGAGCAACCTTTCAGTTGATGCTACTATTTTTTACTAATTAAGAAGACGACTTACGCTTTTATTAACAAGAAAGGTTTTAAAAAAACAATAGATGTGAAAATAGCATTTATTATTCGGTAGGATCTTCCTTAATAACTGCATTCCTTCAAAGGGGGACTAGAGGATATTGTTTATCATGAAAATATAAATGGACATTTGTTTAATTATTGAGCAACCAGTCTTTGAGAAAAATACTTATTAAAACAATATTTACTTATGAAAAGATAAAGGAATGGTTGACAATTCATACTATCGGTCACTATAATTAGTAGGACTGTCTTTAACCGTTATTCCTCAGGGAGGTGTCATATATGAAACGTACGTATCAACCAAATAATCGTAAACGCAGTAAAGTTCATGGTTTCCGCAGCCGTATGAGCTCAGCTAATGGACGTAAAGTTCTTGCTCGCCGTCGTCGCAGAGGAAGAAAAGTATTATCAGCATAGGCCACTGACAAATCAGTGGTCTTTTTTTACTAAGTCTGTTTTCACACATAGTCCATAGGGTTTTGTGTGGAGCATTCATTTAGTAAAAGAATCTTCTTTATTAGAAAAGATTCTTTACTAATTAAGAAAACCACCAAATCTTTTAGTGGAAAATGCAGAAGTGAAAAGCGATTTAATCATTGGTTAGCTTTATAGTTTTCAACTATGTGGAAACTATACTTTAGAACTTTGTTTAAATCGTTTTTATTTCAGATATAATGATGGTGAGAATTCTGTTTGTTTTAATGCAGAACATACCGGAGTGAAACAATATGAGAAGGAAATATAGAATTAAAAAAAATAAGGAATTCCAACTTGTCTTTAAACAGGGGAAATCGATCGCAAACAGACAATTTGTTATTTATATGTTACATAAACCAGAAGAACGGGAATTTCGTATCGGTCTATCTGTCAGTAAAAAAATTGGTAATGCTGTTACCAGGAATCGAGTTAAGCGATTAATTCGACAGGTATTTTTAGAAGAAAAAAGTAAAATCGTAAGTGGTAAAGAATTTATCATTATCGCAAGAAAGCCAGCAGCTGAAATGGGATACCACGAAGTGAAAAGTAGTTTGAATCATCTTTTTCGGAAGGCAAAGCTCTATCAGCCTAGATAATTGTAGAAAAATGAAGAAAAGATCCTAGCGAAATCTTTATAATATAAAGGAAAAATTAAGATAATAGTGCTAAAATATTAATTATGTGAAGAATATTATGTGTAACTTTTCCTTTTCTTTAACGTACATATAGTATCTATTATTTGTTAGGAGGAAAATAGGTTTGAAGAGGCGTATACTTTTAGTAGTAGGGTTAATAAGTGTTTTAGCTCTTCTAAGTGGATGTACACAGGTCAATGTACCGATTACATCAGAAAGCGAAGGATTTTGGAATTCGTATATTGTCTATCCATTATCACAAGTTATTACATATTTCGCAGAAATTACTGGTGATAACTACGGAATTGCTATTGTATTAGTAACACTTATCATTCGTCTAGCAATATTACCGCTAATGATTAAACAAACAAAGAGCTCGAAAGCAATGCAAGCAATTCAACCTGAAATGAAAGAGTTAAAAGAAAAATATAGTTCAAAAGATCAACAAACCCAACAAAAATTACAGCAAGAAACAATGGCTTTGTTCCAAAAGCATGGAGTTAATCCACTTGCTGGATGTTTCCCATTAATTATTCAAATGCCAATTTTAATTGGTTTCTATCATGCAATTATGAGAACAGAAGAGATCGCTAACCATAGCTTCCTTTGGTTTGATTTAGGAGAAAAGGATCCGTATTATATTCTGCCAATCGTAGCTGGGATTACAACGTTTGTTCAGCAAAAGATGATGATGGCAGGTAATGCTAATCAAAATCCACAAATGGCGATGATGCTCTGGATCATGCCAATTATGATCGTAGTTTTTGCAATTACTTTCCCGGCAGCACTATCATTGTATTGGGTAGTAGGTAACCTATTCATGATTATTCAAACATATTTTGTAAAAGGCCCAGACTTAAAGGCTTTAAAAGATGGGGGAAATAAGAAGTGAGAGAGGTAACTGCTATTGGACTTACCGTCAATGAAGCAGTAGATGAAGCGCTAAGACAATTAGAGGTATCAAAAGAAGAAGTAGAAATCACGATTTTAGATGAGGGAAAAAAGGGATTCTTCGGTTATTTTGGGAAAAGACCTGCTAGCGTTCTAGTAAAACATAGACAAGATCCAATAAAGGAAGCAGCAACTTTTCTTACAAATGTGGTAAAAAAGATGGGAATTGAAGCACAAATTGAAATAAAACAAACTGGTAAAACTGTTTTATTTCAATTATCTGGCGAAAAGATGGCTGTTTTAATTGGCAAGCGAGGGCAAACGTTAAATTCCCTCCAATATTTAACACAGTTAGTTGCTAATCGATACTCGAATTTTTACTTACAAATTGTCATTGATGCTGAAAATTACCGTGAGAGAAGAAAAAACACTCTTAAACAATTAGCTGCTCGTTTAGCAAGACAAGCGATCAGGACTAATAATAGTGTTTCCTTAGAACCGATGCCAGCTTATGAACGGAAAATTATTCATGCAGCTTTAACACAATTCAAAGAAATTAAAACATATTCTGTTGGTGAAGAACCAAATCGCCATTTAGTTATTTCGGTAAAATCTAAGACTAACTCAAAGATGAGTTAGTCTTTTTTTTTACTGTCACTGATATTTTATATTTTTAGTAAAAAGAATGGAGACAGTAAGTAGTAGGAAATATTGTTATTAACATGTGGATAAGTTAAAATGAATAAAGGAATAGGTAGAGGATAATATGTTGTGGATAACAAAGAGGATAATACTTTCGTAAGAATTTAAAATATGCTATCTTTAAATTTTGGTTTGAAGATAGGAGATAAATAAATAGAGCCAGTAGAACCAGATGGAGAAGTAGCAAAAGTTACTAAACCAAATTGGATAATTGCTAGTTTAGATATAGATGAACGGAATATAGAGAGGTGATCGTAAAAAATGGAGTTAGATACAATAGCGGCAATTTCCACTCCTTTAGGTGAAGGGGCAATAGCGATTGTCAGATTAAGTGGAGAAGAAGCAATTGAGATTGCGGATAAACTTTTTAAAACACCTTCAAATAAACGGCTAACCGAAGTTGACTCCCATACTATTCATTACGGTCATATAATAGATCCAACAACAGGCTCTGTTGTGGAGGAAGTTATGCTATCCCTAATGAAGGGGCCAAAGACATTTACAAGAGAAAATGTTGTAGAAATAAATTGTCATGGTGGATTAGTTACCGTTAATAGAGTTTTACAATTAGTCGTGCAAAGTGGTGCACGACTTGCAGAACCTGGAGAGTTTACAAAACGTGCGTTTTTAAATGGTCGTATTGATTTATCTCAAGCAGAGGCTGTAATGGATTTGATTCGCGCAAAAACGGACCGGGCAATGAATGTCGCTTTAGGTCAAATGGAAGGGAAGCTTTCTAAACTCGTACAAAGATTAAGACAGGAAATCCTAGAGACATTAGCACATGTTGAGGTTAATATAGATTACCCCGAGTATGATGATGTTGAAGAAATGACCCATAGTATGTTGATAGAAAAGGCAACTTTAGTCAAAAATGAAATTGATAAGATCCTACAGACATCACAGCAGGGAAAAATTCTAAGAGAAGGCCTATCGACAGTTATCATTGGTAGACCAAACGTTGGGAAATCATCTTTGTTAAATAGCTTAGTACATGAAAATAAAGCGATTGTTACGGATGTTCCTGGAACGACAAGAGATGTAATTGAGGAATATGTCAATGTTCGTGGGGTACCACTTCGATTAGTAGATACAGCAGGAATCCGTGAGACAGAGGATATTGTTGAACGAATTGGGGTTGAACGTTCAAGAAAGGTATTAAAGGAAGCTGAGCTTATCCTCCTTGTTTTAAATTATCATGAAGAACTAACACATGAAGATATCCAACTTTTTGAGGTTGTAAAAGGAATGGACATTATCATCATCGTCAACAAAACAGATCTTGAAAAAAGAATCGATCTTGATCTGGTGAAGGAGCACGCCCTTGGCAGACCAGTCGTTACAACCTCATTGTTAGAGGAAAAAGGAATAGATGAATTAGAAGAAGCAATAAGTTCCTTGTTTTTCGAAGGAAATGTACACAGTAGTGACTTGACATATGTATCAAATTCAAGACATATAGGATTGTTAACAGCTGCACGGACATCCATAACTGATGCATTAGCAGGAATTGAAGCGGGAGTTCCGATTGATATCGTACAAATTGATTTTACACGTTGTTGGGAACAGCTTGGGGAAATAATAGGTGATGCAGTACATGAAAGCTTAATTGATCAATTATTTTCACAATTTTGCTTAGGGAAATAATTAGAGGTAGTGTGCATTGGTTAGCCCTGTTTCGGAAATAATCCTATGGTTAGAGGTAAAAGCTAACCTTAGAGTTTGAAACTAGTAGGAACGAACTTTTAAACAAAGCAGTATAAAAATATCGTTAAAAAAGGAGGGTCATTGATGTCTTATCATGCCGGAGACTATGATGTGATAGTAGTAGGTGCAGGACATGCGGGTTGTGAATCCGCGCTTGCATCTGCAAGAATGGGAGCTAAAACTCTTGTTATCACAATCAATTTAGATATGGTTGCATTTATGCCTTGTAATCCGTCTGTTGGCGGGCCCGCAAAAGGAATTGTTGTAAGAGAGATCGATGCTTTAGGCGGAGAAATGGGTAAAAATATCGATAAAACTCATATTCAAATGAGAATGTTGAATACGGGTAAAGGACCTGCTGTTAGAGCATTACGTGCACAGGCTGACAAATTTGCTTATCAGCATGAAATGAAAAAAACATTAGAAAATGAAAAGAATTTGAACTTACTTCAAGGTATGGTTGACCGATTAGTCATAGAGGACGGAATCTGTAGAGGTGTCGTTACTCAAACTGGTGCACAGTATTCTGCAAAATCAGTTGTGCTAACTACAGGTACCTTCTTAAGAGGAGAAATCATCTTAGGTGACCTAAAATACTCTAGTGGACCAAATAATCAGCAACCTTCAATCAAGTTGTCTGAGCACTTGCAAGAATTAGGTTTTGACTTAGTAAGATTTAAGACCGGGACTCCACCACGTGTCAATGGACAAACGATCGATTACAGCAAGACTGAAATACAACCAGGTGATGATGTTCCACGTGCATTTTCATATGAAACAACCCATTTTATTACAGACCAGCTTCCATGTTGGTTAACATACACCGGAGAAGAAACACATAAAATTATCGATAACAACTTGCACCGTTCACCTATGTATTCAGGAATGATTAAAGGGACAGGTCCCCGTTATTGTCCATCAATTGAAGATAAAGTTGTTCGTTTTAATGATAAACCTAGACATCAAGTATTTTTAGAACCAGAAGGACGAAATACTCAAGAAGTTTATGTTCAGGGACTTTCAACTAGTTTACCTGAAGAAGTGCAACATCAAATCCTGCGAACAATACCAGGTCTAGAAAAGGCTGAAATGATGAGAGCGGGCTATGCAATTGAATATGATGCAATTGTGCCAACTCAACTATGGCCTACTCTTGAAACTAAAAATATCCCATCTTTATTTACAGCTGGGCAAATTAATGGGACATCAGGATATGAAGAAGCTGCAGGACAGGGTATAATGGCTGGTATAAATGCAGCGCGAAAAGCACTAGAAAGAGAAGAGGTTATTTTAAGTCGATCAGATGCATACATAGGTGTTCTAATTGATGACTTAGTAACAAAGGGAACAAGCGAACCGTACCGCTTATTAACTTCAAGGGCTGAATACCGTTTATTATTAAGACATGATAATGCTGATTTACGACTAACAGAAGTGGGTAAAAATATAGGTTTAATTTCAGATGATCGTTTTGAAAAGTTCAAGATAAAAAGACATGCAATTGAACAAGAAAGAGAACGGTTGACATCAATTATTATTAAACCGAACAAAGAAACACAGAATCTTATTGGCTCTGTCGGTGGAAGCGAGCTAAAGGATGGTATTAGGGCATCAGACCTTTTAAAACGCCCAGAGATGACTTATCATCATATCAAACAACTTGTACCTGCAGACTGTGAAATCGATGCCGATGTTGCAGAACAGGTTGAGATCCAAATAAAGTACGAAGGATATATTGAAAAATCACTCCAGCAAGTAGAGAAATTGAAAAAAATGGAGAATAAAAAAATCCCAGAAAATATTGATTACGATGCTATTAACGGATTAGCAACTGAAGCCCGCCAAAAGCTAAAAGCAGTTTTACCTTTATCTGTTGCCCAAGCATCGCGAATAGCGGGAGTAAATCCGGCAGATGTTTCAATCTTGTTGGTGTACCTTGAGCAGGGTAGAATTGCACGTGTTTCTAATCAATAGGCTCTTCTTGATAAATGATTTTTAATAATTACTGATAAAACAATCAATCAATAAGTAAAGAGGTTTTAAAATGGATACTACTTTATTTCAGTCAAGCCTTGCAAAGAAGGGGATTATTCTTTCTTCGCTACAAATGGAACAATTTGATAAATACTTCAATTTATTGGTTGAATGGAATGAAAAAATGAATTTGACATCGATAACGGATAAAAAAGAAGTTTATTTAAAACACTTTTATGATTCAATATCGGCTGCATTTTATTTTGATTTTACAAAACCAATTTCTCTATGTGATGTTGGAGCAGGTGCTGGATTTCCTAGTATCCCGATAAACATTTGTTTTCCGGATATACACATTTCAATAGTTGATTCCTTGCAAAAAAGAATTAACTTCCTATCTCACCTAACGAATGAATTAGGGTTAAAAAATGTAAGACTCTTTCATGACCGTGCTGAAACATTTGGCCAAAATAAAGAGCATAGAGAAACATTTGACGTAGTTACTGCTAGGGCAGTTGCGAGGCTTTCAGTTTTAAGTGAGTTATGTATACCACTAGTAAAAAAGAATGGATACTTTATTGCTATGAAAGCTGCAGCAGCAAAAGAAGAGTTAGAAGCAGGTGAAAAGGCTCTTCAAGTTTTAGGTGGTAAAGTTCAAGAGGTCCATTCATTTGAACTACCTATGGAAAATAGTGAACGAACTGTTTTAATCATTGAAAAAGTAAAAGTAACCCCTAAAAAATATCCTAGAAAACCCGGAACTCCAAATAAGCTTCCGATTGAGTAAATGTTTCATGTGAAACATTTACTAGGACTTTTAAGTATTTTGCAGGAAATAATGATAGAAAAAGAGAATATTACTATTGGTAGTTTTTAAAGGTGGTGTAGTTCATGAAGCATCCATTTTCTCGTTTTTTTGGATTAGGAGAAAAAGAGGCGGAACAAGACGTCGTTGATGAAGTTGTACTAGAAGAGGCTATAGTGGAAGAACCACAACAGAGAGAAGAGGTTAAGAAAATCCTAATCGAGGATATTGTTCCTAATCGCTTCCAACCACGAACCGTGTTTTCTAATGATAAAATTGAAGAATTAGCATTAACAATTCGAACTCATGGGATTATCCAGCCTATCGTAGTTCGAGAAATAGATGGTAAATTTGAAATCATCGCTGGTGAGAGACGCTGGCGTGCTGTGCAGACTTTAGGTTGGGGAGAAATACCGGCAATTGTAAAGGATTTTAATGATACAGAAACAGCAAGTGTTGCTTTAATCGAGAACCTTCAAAGGGAAGAGCTGTCTTCGATAGAAGAAGCTGTAGCATATGCAAAGTTACTTGAATTGCATAACCTTACACAAGAGGCTCTTGCCCAGCGTTTAGGTAAAGGGCAATCAACAATTGCTAATAAACTACGGTTATTAAAACTCCCTCAAGATGTACAGGATGCCCTACTTCAAAAGGTAATTACGGAGCGCCATGCACGTGCACTTATACCTTTAAAGAGTCCTGAACTGCAAGCGAAGCTCTTAGAAGAAATTATCGAGAAGCATCTTAATGTTAAACAAACAGAAGACCGAGTAGTCAAGTTGCTCGAAAAGAATAACGTGAAACCGAAGCCAAAGCGAAAAGCTTTTAGCAGAGATACGAGAATCGCAATGAATACAATTCGCCAATCCCTATCAATGGTAGAGGATACTGGGGTTAAATTAAATACAGAAGAAGAAGAATTTGAGGAATATATTCAGTTAACGATTAAGATTCCAAAGTAAATAAAAATTGCGACTTTCTGATAGAGTGGTCAAGGTAATTAAGTGTAAAAAACTTGGAAGACAAACATTTTATATTTGCCTAATTATTTTATATCTTCATTTTTTTACTACATTTATAATGGTTTCATTTATATATAGTTAAAGAGGCAGCCTATTTTTAGGTGTGCCTTTTTTGGGTTAGATTATACATTAGATCTGTGATAATTAAGCTACAGCATAGATAATTTGATAGGATCAAAAAACTGTAGTCATTTAGTTTAGCGCATTAAATGAACATTTTTTCCTAGGCTCTTTTCTAAAGGTTTGTTGCCTAGTAGCTATTTCACAAGAAAATGTCTGAGGAATTTAACGAATAGAGCATGAAGACAAGCTAAGTAACTAAGAAGTGCTTATAACGGAAAAACAACAATCTTTTGCCAGAACAACTTTATCTTTAAATAAGTAAATTAGCATATTGAAAATACTAAAATACTAGATTTAGAAAAATTTTAAACCTTTCTAGTTGTTTCGTGATAAAATAATAGAAAGCTGTTTTCACAAAGATTGTTGTGATTTTTTTAAAATTACTGTTCTCTTTGCTAAATAAATAGGTCATTTTCTGATATAGAATCATTATTTATTCAGAAAAAAACAAAAAGTCAGTTTTTTTGATTTACGTGCACAACTTTTTGAAAAGAGCCTAATAGTATGAATATCCATTCAATAGGTTTATATTGAACTGTATAATGTAAAAAGTGAAATTTTACAACAACTTGTTCCGTATGTCTAATCTCTATTGGTATAAATGCATATACAATGTCGTTTTGTATATAGCTTTAAAGCCAAGATATATTTTAAACAAAGTCTTCTCACATGAAGCCTATGTTTTTTGTCTAACTCTAGGTACCATCGACTCGAGGGAAAATGGAATTCTTTTTTCCTAGCGCATAAGCCGATAGAGGGCGCCTTGCGTTTTGCTTATTTGATTTTATGTTTAATGAAAGCAGGTGACATCGTGGGAAAGATCATTGCCATTGCAAACCAAAAAGGGGGAGTTGGTAAAACAACTACTTCAGTAAATTTAGGTGCTTGCTTAGCATACATCGGTAAACGAGTGCTTCTCGTCGATGTTGACCCACAAGGTAATGCAACAAGTGGTATTGGAATTGAAAAGGCCCTTGTTGAGCATTGCATATATGATATTTTAGTAGATGATGTTGATGTATTGGATGTTATCAAACAAACTGCAGTTGAAAACTTAGATATTATTCCCGCTACCATTCAGTTAGCAGGTGCAGAAATAGAGCTTGTGCCAACTATTTCAAGAGAGGTTAGATTGAAAAGGGCATTGGAATCAGTTAAACATCACTATGATTATATGATCATTGATTGCCCTCCTTCACTAGGGTTACTTACGATTAATGCATTAACAGCATCTGATGCTGTTTTAATACCAGTTCAATGTGAATACTACGCATTAGAAGGTTTAAGCCAATTGTTAAATACTGTCCGTCTTGTTCAAAAACACTTGAATACAGATTTAATGATTGAAGGTGTGTTATTAACAATGCTTGATGCTAGAACTAATCTCGGTATTCAAGTTATTGAAGAAGTGAAGAAGTACTTTCAGGATAAGGTTTATAAAACGATCATTCCTAGAAATATTCGTTTAAGTGAAGCACCAAGTCATGGCCAACCCATTATCATTTATGATCCAAGATCTAGAGGAGCAGAAGTTTATTTAGATTTGGCAAAGGAAGTGGTAGTTAATGGCTAGAGGGCTAGGTAAAGGGTTGAATGTAGGAAAAGGTCTCAATGCCTTTTTTCCAGATATAAAGGTGGCAAAGGAAGAAACGATCCAAGAGATAGATTTAAAGGATATTCGTCCGAACCCATACCAACCTCGAAAAACCTTTGATGAGGATGCAATTAATGAACTTAAAGAATCTATCCTACAGCATGGAATTGTCCAACCTATTATTGTAAGGAAAAGTATAAAGGGCTTTGAGATTGTAGCAGGAGAACGTCGTTTTCGTGCTGCTAAAGAGGCGGAATTCCTTACTATTCCTTCGGTTATAAGGGATCTAACTGAGCAGCAAATGATGGAATTAGCCTTATTAGAGAACTTACAACGCGAAGATTTGTCACCAATTGAAGAAGCGCAAGCGTATCAGATGTTAATGGAACATTTAAACTTCACTCAAGAGGCATTGTCAAAACGTTTAGGGAAAAGTCGACCTCATATTGCCAACCACGTTAGACTTCTAACATTACCGAGACAGATTCAACAACTTATTTCTGAGGGAAAGCTATCAATGGGACATGGGCGAACCCTGTTAGGTTTAAAGAAGAAAGATATGTTAAACCCTCTTGTTGATAAAATTATTAAAGAACAATTAAATGTCCGTCAAGTAGAAGCATTAATTCAAGAATTAAATAATAATGTTCCACGTGAAACA
This sequence comes from Metabacillus sp. GQ13, assembly GCF_059758525.1. Classification (NCBI taxonomy): domain Bacteria; kingdom Bacillati; phylum Bacillota; class Bacilli; order Caryophanales; family Bacillaceae; genus Metabacillus; species Metabacillus sp. GQ13. The sequence continues at coordinate 8,470 of NZ_JCAXET010000031.1, read as the reverse complement.
AATAAGAAAAAGCCAGAAAAAGATGTTTTTATAAAAGAGCGTGAGTCTTATTTACAGGAATATTTTGGAACATCTGTAACAATCAAAAAACAAAAGAAAAAGGGGAAAATTGAAATTGAATTTTTCTCTCAGGATGATTTAGATCGGATTTTAGAATTGTTAGAAGCGAAACAATCATCCTAAGATAGTTGATTATTGACTGGCTCTTTTAAAGAGTCAGTCCTTTTTACTGTATTAGCAGAATTATAGATGTTTCTTCGTGTGTCCTTTATCTTAAATAAGGTTCTCCATCCATACAGCGCTAAATGGTACCTATGTAATGAGATAAAGATTAATCCCCACAAACATAGGTAACACCTTGCTTAAGAGTTATCTAACAGAGTTAAAGATGCGACAAACTTTTAGAAACGCTATTTTCGCAAAGATTGGTTTTTTCGTAATAAGTAAATATTTACAAATTCAGCCTATCTTCGTGCTCTTTTCGTTAAATTACTCTGATATCTCCTCTGGAGATCGCTTCAATTTAGATAATAAAAATCCAAAAGCCGATTTTTATTCGTACTAGAGCAACAAACTTATAGAAAAGATCCTTATTAAAAGAAAGGTGGATCATGAGTGGTCTTATTTGGAAGCATTATGAATGCCTTAGGAATTATTATTGGAACCTTAATCGGTTTGTTACTTAGAAAAATACCTGAACAAATGAAACAAACTGTCATGATGACGATTGGTCTATCAGTTGTCGTTTTAGGTATTGATATGGCATTGAGTAGCAATGACTTTTTTATCGTCATAGTTAGTTTAGTAGTAGGTACTGTTATAGGTGAGTTAATAAAGATTGAGGATCACCTACATCATATGGGGAATGCGCTTGAGCGTAAAATAGGTAACTCTCAAAATGGAAACATTGCTCAAGGATTTGTAAATGCGACGTTAATATTTGTTGTTGGTGCTATGGCAATAGTTGGAGCACTTGATAGTGGTTTGAGACAGGATCATTCAATTTTGTTAACAAAATCAATGATTGACGGCTTTACAAGCATTGTATTAGCAAGTACTCTTGGTGTCGGTGTGTTATTTTCTGCTTTACCTGTCTTTGTTTATCAAGGCGGTATTGCTTTATTCTCCGATAGCATCCATCAGTTTTTATCAGACTCATTATTGGAACTTTTAATTGCTGAGTTAACTGCAACTGGTGGTGTATTAATTTTAGCGATAGGAATTAATTTGTTAGGGATTAAACAGATTCGAGTAGCTAATATGCTGCCAAGTATATTAATCGTTACAGGTATTATCATTATCCAATACATCTGGAGATAACTTTAGCCGAACACTGCATGTACGTGAGCAGTGTTTTTTTACTAGTGTTTTATAAAAGTAGTATCAATTCTTAACTAAAGACATGGAGGAAGATAACAGAGTTAATAACCAGGGTAAAGAGATTAATCTGTATTCGTATATAGCAGGGAATCTTGCTTTTTTAACCAATCTCTCCGTACTGAGAGGCGCTTTTCGCAATGTGATTTCTCAGCTTTCATGATACCTTTGGAAATAATGTCAGCCATACTCATGACAAGATGCAAACGAGTATTTTGTAATACGAAGAACTCCATAAAGCCACTAACATTGACAATACCTGTAATATGCATATCTCCAACAGCTGGTAACTCCTTGTTTACACCAGCACCTGGTTTAATTGATCCTTCGGCTACTTGAATAAATCCTACACTTTTTAACCGACCGAGGCATGCATCTATTGCAATAATAAATGGATTTTTATGTTTCTCTTTGATATAGGTAAGTGTTTCTTCTAAATTAACGGCGTGAACAGGATCCTTCAATGTCCCATATACATGGAATTGTGATAACTCTGCTTGTATATTGGAGCCTATCAATGGGCCTAAACTGTCTCCAGTAGACCGATCAGTTCCAATGCAAATAATTACGATGGGTTTAATATAAAGTTTTGGTAGGTTTTCGAGAAGATGTTCGGATAATAACTGTATGGCTTGTTGGTCCTCATAGAAAATTCGATTATCCTTTTTATCTGATTGGAAAAGTCCTGATTTTAGATTCATAGATTTCACTCCCACATCATAGTAGTAACAGTATACGGAAGAAAGTTCATTTCTATACATGTTCGTTATAAAATAGGACAGCCTTAAGAGGTGAGTGAAGGGTGAAAGCTGGATTAAAGTGGATGTTTTTAATTTTAGGGACAATCATTGGGGCAGGGTATGCATCAGGAAGGGAGATATGGGAATTTTTCGGATTTGAAAGTGGACTTGCCATTTGTATATTTACAGTTGTTTTTATTATATCAGTATATGTTGTGATGAAAATTAGCTATGAAGAGAAGTCTCAACATTTCTTTCATGTTTTAGAAAGATTAGTAGGTAGAAAACTTTCATATGTTTACGATGTCTTAATTGTCTTGTATTTATTTTCAACAACAATTGTAATGATAGCAGGAGGTGGGGCAACACTCGAGGCATTTTCAGTTCCGTATTGGGCGGGGATATTATTCTTTGCTGTGCTATTAGTCCTCCTTTTTTTAGGCAGTACAAATGGAATTATTAGACTGAATGTAATTATTATTCCATTGCTTGTTATAGGGTTGTTTTATGCATTGTTGTCATTTAACTTTTCAAATCACCATGCTTGGGTATTGGACATGACGAAGCAGTATAATTGGCCAGCAGCATTTACCTTTACGTCATTGAATATATTACCGTTGATTGCTGTACTATCAGCTGTTGGAAAGGAAATAAAAGATCTTAAAGAAGCTAAAATTGCAAGTATAGGTAGCGGAGTTATCCTCGGTTCCATATCATTTGTTTATAATGAAACATTGGTTCAAATGGCTGACTATTTAGCAGAATATGAAATCCCATTATTTGCAATTTTAAAAGGATCGCCATTTGCCGTTTTCCTATTTATGTCTGTCATGCTTTGGCTAGCGATTTATACGACTGCGGTGTCGGGGATTTTTGGACTCGCCTCACGATTTAAAGAACATCTGAATTTGCCCTTTTGGTTAATGGCTTTAATCCTAGTATTGCTAATGATTCCATTTACTCGTTTTGGATTTGCAAATCTAGTGGCTATTTTATATCCTTTATATGGATTGATAAATCTGTATTTATTAGTAAGGATTTTGCTTTTTCCATTGATGAATCGTTATACCACTAAATAGTGACAGTAAGCTGAATCATTATCTTCCTTTAGGGAGTATAGTGTTTCAGCTTTTTTACGATGATACATAGTTTTTTTTTGATTAGTGATTGAATGATCTGTTTTAAATACTAAATGGCTGTTAATAAACTAAAAGTCTTGATAGTCTATAGAAATGGTATACGAAAAAATGCATTTTGCTGTTTTTCGTAATATGCCCTGCTATTTGGGCTCTTATCGCTTAATTACTTCGCTTTATTTTTTAAAATAATTCTAATTATACAGGTTAAATCCAAAACCCAAATTTTTAAAAATTTAAAACGGGTTAGTAAAGGAAATCAATTTACATATAGCGTATAATAAGCTATAAAAATAGTTTAGGTATTGCTTTTGCAAATGCTTATTTTCTAGCAAAGTAGTTGAAATCTGATTGATTACTTCGTACAGTATAAAAAATTGAATTAACATGAAATTGAGATTAAGTAAAATAGAAAAAGGTGAGAACTTGAATTTTATTGAAAATATGTGGAATGAAGTATTAGCATATATTACAGATGCAGTTTTATGGATAGCATTAGGAAAAGGATTTTTACAAGTAATCTTAATTTTGTTTGTTTCAACAATTTTCATACGAATAGGGAAAATTGCTATTAACAAAGCATTTTTATTTCGAGGGAAATCACCTATTCGTATTTCAGAGAGACGTGAAAATACACTTTCTAAATTACTGGAAAATATATTAACATACGTTGTATATTTTATTGCAATTATTATGGTATTAGAAACATTAGGTTTAGAAATAGGAGCATTATTAGCAAGTGCCGGAATAATCGGACTTGCGGTAGGATTTGGGGCTCAGAATCTTGTGAAGGATATCATTACAGGCTTTTTCATTATCTTTGAGGATCAGTTCTCTGTGGGGGATTATGTCCGTATTGGTAGTTTTGAAGGTACAGTTGAGGAGATAGGATTAAGAACCACGAAAGTAAAGAATTGGACAGGGGAACTTCATATTTTACCTAATGGTAGTATTGTTGAAGTAACGAATTTCTCAATTCATAATAGTATTGCTGTTGTAGATGTAAGTATTTCCTTTGAGACTGATATACCAGAAGCTGAGCATGTAATCCAAGAGTTATTACTACGACTTCCAGATAAATATGAAGAGATTGTAAGTCCACCTGAACTATTAGGTATTCAAACTTTAGGAGCATCAGAGGTTATTCTACGGGTGGTTTGTGAAGTTAAACCAATGAGTCATTTTCATATAGCAAGAATGCTTAGAAAAGATATAAAAATGAGCTTAGATGAAAATGGAATAGAAATTCCATACCCACGAATGGTTATGTACAACCGTAAGGAAGAACTAGGGTAAGATTGGAGGAGATTGCACATGATCGATAAGGAATTTGGCCTAAATGATATTGTTGAAATGAAGAAACAGCATCCATGTGGAGCAAATCGTTGGAAAATTATTCGAATGGGAATGGATGTACGCATAAAGTGTGAGGGCTGCGGGCATAGTGTGTTAATTCCTCGACGTGATTTTGCAAGAAAAATGAAAAGAATTCTAATAAAGCACGAAGAAACAGCAGAGTAAATGGTAGGAGATATAGCAATGAAACAAGTAGTTAAGTCGTCATGTCCTTTGAACTGTTGGGATAGCTGCGGGTTTGAAGTCACGGTAGAAAATGGGAAAGTGACAAAGGTAGAGGGTGATAAAGATCATCCTATCACTCAAGGGAAAATTTGTGGCCGAGGAAGAATGCTAGAAACAAAGACTAATTCTCTAGAACGTTTAACAACTCCTTTAAAAAAGGTAAATGGAGAATTTAAAGCTATTTCATGGGATCAAGCACTAAATGAAATTGCAGAAAAAATGATGATAGTTAAAAAAGAGCACGGATCAACTGCAGTATTACACAGCCATGATTATGCAAACAATGGGCTGTTAAAAAATTTGGATCAGCGCTTTTTTAATAGCTATGGTGGTGTAACAAGTTTAGTTGGTAGTATTTGCTGGGGCTCTGGTATAGAGGCACAAACATGGGATTTTGGTGATTCATTTAGTCATGCTCCTGATGATCTATCCAACAGTAAGCATATTGTGATTTGGGGAAGAAATGTTGCTAGAACGAATATGCACCTTTTTCAACAACTACAAGCTGCGAAAAGAAGAGGATCAACAATCACTGTAATCGATCCCATCTATAATGCAACAGCTAAAATCGCCAATACCTATCTTTCGATAAAACCTGGTATGGATGGTTTGTTGGCAATTGGAATTATGAAGTACTTAATAGCTGAACAAAAGCATGATCAACTATTTATTGATAAACATACCAGTGGTTTCAATGACCTTATCGCATTATTGAACAGTATTCCGATGGAAGATGTATTAATAAAGGCTGAAGTAGCATATGAAGATATTAAAAATGTGGCTGATATTTATAGTAATGGACCAACCTCCACCTTTTTAGGCCTAGGGATGCAAAGATATACAAATGGTGGGAATACGATCCGCTTAATTGATGCGCTTGTTGCAATAAGTGGAAATGTTGGAATAGCTGGAGGGGGTGCAAACTTCGGTAACTTACAGGTAGGTAAAAGCTTTAACTTACAAGCTCTCAAATTAGCAGATAAAAAAACACCATCAAGAGAATTTACAATGATGGAACAGGCTAATCAAATTTTAGAGGCAAAGAATCCTGAAATTAAAATGATTTTTGTCACTTGTGGAAACCCGCTATCACAGGTTCCAAATACATCTAAAGTGAAACAAGCCTTTGAATCTGTAGAAACACTAGTAGTTGTTGATCACTTTTTAACAGATACAGCCGGAATTGCAGACTATGTGTTACCAACGACCACTGTTTTTGAAGAAGAGGATATTTACTATTCTTCAATGTATCATCACTATGTGAATTATGGTGAGAAGCTAGTTGAACCTCCTAAAGAGGCAAAGTCTGACTTGTGGATATGGACCCAACTTGCGGAAAAGTTAGGTTTTGCAGAAGATTTTAGCTACTCTCGAACAGAATTTTTGGAAATGGGACTCACTTCTCTAAATAAGGGTGGAATAACGCTTGAACGATTAAAGCAAGAGAAGAGGCTACCATTGCCAGTGAGTGATGTTCCTTGGAATACGGGACAGTTTTTAACACCAAGTGGTAAATTTGAGTTTACATCATCTCTTGCAGAAACGAAGGGTTATCAAGGTAAACCAAGCTATCACCCTCCAAAAGAGTCTAGCCTTTCAAATAGTCAATTGGCTGAAAAATACCCATACCAGCTGCTTTCAATTCATCCATTACGATCAAATCACTCACAGCACTATTTACTTATTGACGCCTTACAGGTTGTGAAAATTGAAGTATCAAAAGACATTGCTAGTGAGAAGGAATTATTAGATGGTGAAAAGGTAGAGATTTATAATGACAGAGGACGTCTGGAAGGAAAAGTTAAGATAATGGACAGAGCTCACCCTCGAACAATTAACGTTGATGAAGGCCAATGGCATAAATTTGGTGGTTCTGTAAACTTGCTTACTCCAGATGGAATCTCAGATAATGGACAAGGCAGTGTAGTATATGATTGCTTAGTTACAATTAAAAAAGCAAAAAAATAGGGAGGGGCATATAGTCTCTCTATCTTTTTTATGTTAGCAATCTTCGTCTCTTTTAGCGTCTATCCGTACCCTTTTTTCTTGAATTCACTTAAATTGTACGATAATTAATTTAAAACCAATAAACTTTTAGAAAAGAGCCTAGCAGAATCAGAAGGCTAGTTCAAGATATTAGCTGACTAGCTTGTCTTTTATCTATTTACTATCTATAATTGGTGGGTATTGGTTAGATTTCGGACTGAATGATTTGGGACAATGAACCTTCATTTTTTCAGATATTAAATGCTAGTGAGAATTAGATAGTTTTTTTAAATAGAGGAGTGGGAATATGGCATTAACTGCTGGTATTGTAGGTCTTCCTAACGTAGGGAAGTCGACATTATTTAACGCAATTACACAAGCTGGTGCTGAATCAGCAAACTATCCATTTTGTACAATTGATCCAAATGTTGGGATTGTTGAGGTTCCAGATGAGCGTTTACAAAAGCTAACAGAGCTTGTTAAACCTAAAAAAACAATACCTACAGCATTTGAATTTACTGATATAGCAGGAATTGTAAAAGGTGCAAGTAAGGGTGAAGGACTAGGAAATAAGTTCCTTTCACACATTCGTCAAGTAGATGCAATCTGCCATGTTGTTCGTTGTTTTGCTGACGAAAACATTACGCATGTATCTGGAAAGGTTGACCCGATTTCAGATATTGAAACAATCAACCTTGAATTGATTTTAGCGGATTTAGAAACGGTTGAAAAACGGATTGATCGTGTAGCTAAGCTTGCAAAACAAAAAGATAAGACAGCGGTTTACGAACACGAGATATTAGCGAAATTATTAGAAGCGTTTGAAAGTGAAAAACCTGCTCGTTCTGTAGAGTTTACTGAAGAACAAATCAAACTCGTAAAGGGTTTACATTTGTTGACATCAAAACCGATTTTATATGTAGCTAACGTTAGTGAAGAAGAGGTTGCCTCATCATCTGATAACCCTTATGTTCAACAAGTACGTGAATTTGCTGCTGGCGAAAATGCTGAAGTAATCGTTATTTGTGCGAAAATCGAATCTGAGATTGTTGAGCTTGAAGGGGAAGAAAAGGAAATGTTCCTCGAAGAGCTTGGAATTGAAGAGTCTGGTCTAGATCAATTGATAAAAGCATCTTATCATTTACTAGGATTGGCGACATACTTTACCGCTGGTGAACAAGAAGTTCGTGCTTGGACGTTTAAAAAAGGAATGAAAGCACCTCAATGTGCTGGGATTATTCATACAGACTTTGAAAGAGGATTTATCCGCGCAGAAATTATTTCATATGAAGACTTGTTATCAGCTAAGACAATGGGTGCCGCACGTGAGGCTGGCAACGTTCGTTTAGAAGGTAAAGAATATATTGTTAAAGATGGCGATGTTATTCATTTTAGATTTAATGTATAACTAGATTTTGAAGAATTTATCCTTTTTTACTTAGTTTGGTGTCTAGCTCCAGGCGCATCGGCTCGAGGCATAAGCCAACCCGTCCAAAAGGTTAAAGAGCAACCTTTCAGCCGGCTTGTCTTATGCTTGTCGCCGATAAGCAGGCGCCTTCCGCTTTTCGAAGTGTCTAGCTCCAGAGCCTAGCCCCTCGAGTCATAAGCCACTAATGAATTGAAGGAAAGGACACCTTCATTTCATTAGTA
>NZ_JCAXET010000030.1:0-35538 GCF_059758525.1 Metabacillus sp. GQ13 | reverse complement strand
CAAGCCGGCCGGAAGGTTGTTCTTCACCTTCTGGACGAATTGGCTTATGACTCGAGGAGTTAGGTCCTGGAGCTAGACAACCCTAATATTGCTTCTTTACTCTTGATTAACCCGTTCTTCCTTTACGATTTTGTATAGGTCTGCAGCATCTTCTTTACGTGTTGTTTCCTTTAAGTTTAAAATTTCGACAGTAACTAATTTTTGACCAAACTTCACTAATAGTTCATCACCAATTTTGACATTCGAACTCGCTTTTCCAGCGATACCATTTATCGAGATTCTCCCTTGGTCAGCAATTTCTTTTGCTAATGTTCTTCTCTTTATCAATCTTGATACTTTTAAAAATTTATCTAGTCTCATATTTATCCCTCTTTTTCTATTTTCTTTGCTTCGTTCCAATATTGATCCATTTCCTCCAAGGACATATCTTGAAGCGCCTTTTCCTTTTCCAATGCCTTTTTTTCGATGTAACGGAAACGATCATAAAACTTTTTATTCGTAGATGATAGAGCTTCTTCAGGTTCTATTTTATAATGTCTTCCTACATTTATGAGTGCAAATAATAAATCACCGAATTCTCTCATTAAGAGTTGCTGATTATTGGATAGATTTAATTCATTCTCAAACTCAATTATTTCTTCCTTTACCTTATCCCAGATACCATTAATTGAAGGCCAATCAAAACCAACCTTTGCTGCCTTTTTCTGAAGATGGAAACCTTTAGAAAGAGCAGGGAGTGTCTTTGAAACAGCATCAAGAATCGATTCATTATCTTGGGATCCCTTTTCTTCACGTTTGATCTCATCCCAATTAGCGAGTACTTCCTCCGAATCTCTTACAGTTATTTCACCAAACACATGGGGATGTCTACGAACCATCTTATCTGAAATACCTCTTATGACATCGTCAATTGAGAACATCCCTTCATCCTCACCAATTTGGGCATGAAGAACAACTTGTAAGAGGACATCTCCTAACTCCTCAATTACATGATCTATATCATCTTCTTCAATTGCCTCTAGAAGCTCATAACATTCTTCAATTAAGTACCGCTTTAAGGATTGATGTGTCTGTTCCTTATCCCAAGGGCATCCATTAGGACCGCGTAATGTAGAAATAATTTGTCGTAATGAGGTAAATTGGTGGTGTAAGTCAGCCTCATTTTTGACTGGTGGGATATATACACTCGTTAAATTATTTACACTTGTTTCACGGTCGAGTTCATAAAGTGCTACCTCTTTAATTTGTTGGCTTTCACTACCTGCTGCTGTAACAATTTTCACTAAATAATCATCCGGCAACTGCTCCATTAGTGTTAGCTTAACGTCAGATGCAACCATCTGATCATAAACCTGTGTAATAATAATATGTCCATTCAATTGTAGTGCTTCACTATTTAAAGTTAGTGCATCCACAAGTTGAAATCCATCAATTGGGTCAATTTCAAGGACCTGAAAGGTTGCATCAAGAAAGCTCTGGCCACCTTGTACAACTATTGTATAACCTCTTTCCCTTCCCTCACTCAATAGAATTTGAACGGTTTTTTCTGCTACGAGTGGATGGCCTGGTACTGCATAAACAATACTCTCATCTGTAGCCTTTTCCATTAACACCTCTGCAATTTTTTGATAAACATCACCAAAGTTATTATTCTCTTCATATATTGAGTCAAATGATTCGTAGCTTATTTGTTGATCTATTTCTTTAATAACTGGGTGCTCTTTTGTCCGTAAGTATAAATGCTCCGTCTTTGTAATTAATTGATATACGCCAAAGGGCAACTGATTTAAGTCTCCGGCACCTAAACCAACAATAGTAATTGTCTTTGCCATCTATAGACCTCATTTCTGTTATTAAATAATGTTTTTTATAATTGGGACGAATTGAAGCTCGTTATGGGAGAATACCTTAAACTTAATAATTAACCAGCCATACACACTACCACCTATAAACATACAAATAAACGTTACTACGGTTGCATAAAACCGATTATCCAACTCCCAAAATAACCCAATGCTATTTAACGAAATCGTTAACGTACCCATCATCATTAAGGTGGCTAGTCCTACTTTAACTAAACTCTTACTTTCTGTAAAATAGTAGCCCTTCACAACCATATAGATAACTCCGATTGCAGCAATGATAAAAAAAGAAACTAATGTTGAAATAGCCGCTCCTAAAACACCATATAACGGGATTAGCCATATGTTCATACTGTATTTAACGACAATACCTACTATGACTGATAGTGCTGGAATATAGGTATAACCTAAACCTTGTAGAATAGCAAAAACAGTTAAGCAAAGTGAGGTAAATAAAATTGAGCCACTTAAAACCATCAACTCAACTGACCCAGAATCATTCGTAAATAACATAACATTTGCAGGTCTCATGATTGAGATTAAGCCTGCTGTTGCCCCAGCACCTATAACAATACACACCTTTAATGCCAGGTTGACCTTATCCTGAATGACACTAAAGTTCTTTTGTACCTGCGCACTTGCGATAATAGGTACGAGTGACAGGGCAAGCGCCGTTGCGACTACAGTCCCTAATTGAATTAATGGTTGACCGCGGTCATAGACACCCTTTGTCTCTTTTGCTAAAACCTCTCCCATGCCACCATCAATTAAAAGTGCGTATAAATTTAGTGCATCTATAAGTTGGATTAAGATCAGCAATAAACTACTTATGCCAATTGTCCAACTGTATTTAATGAGTGCAGATAAAATGCTCAAACTATGTATCGGTGCTGAAACATTCCACTTAATTGCCGTATGCCTTTTTTTTCTAATCCAAATCATTACTAACATGATAAGAGCAGCAAGACTTCCAACTATTGAACCGACTAATGCACCAAAACCTACTTCATATAGATTTCTACCAGATATTACCATTAGATAAGAAGCGAACAAAATACAGACTACCCTTATTCCCTGCTCAATAACCTGTGAAAAGGCAGTAGGTTGCATATTTTGTTGTGATTGAAAGTATCCTCTAATAATCGAAGTAAACGGTATAATTAAAAAAATAATCGCAGTAACTTGAATAAGTGGCGTTAAGTGTGCATCACCCATATAAATAGCTAAATTATCAGAAAACAGATAAAATGTTGTGGCTATTGTAAGTCCAATCAATAGTAAATAAAGAAATGCAATCGTCAAAATCTTAGATCTAATTTGATTCGATTTATCATACCCAAAATCTGTCATCACTTTTGAGATCACAACTGGAAAACCAGATGTTGCTAAGATGATACTCATTCCATAAAACGGATATACTTGTTGGTATATATAAAAACCGATATCTCCTACTATATTTTGAAAGGGAATTCGGTATGCTGCACTCATTACTTTTGTAATAAGCCCCGCTATTGTTAGGATAACCGCACCCTGAAATGCAAGGCTCACATTATTCTTCTTAACGTTCATTCCCTTCCCCTCTCATTACATACATCTAGCTTATTATATCACACCTATTTTACACTACTTGGTAATTTTTGTGCTGTGAAAACACCTAGAAAAGAGTATGCGCCTTGGTAGCCCCGACAAGCATTCGACTTTTCTCAAAATAAGGCTGCTTGAGCTATATGTCAAGCGCTTACCCGCAGAACCATAAATTTTATAACTTCGAAGACTACAAAAAAGAGGAGCAAAAATTGCCCCTCTTTTTTGATACAAGAATTAATGTTCCATTTGGCGAGCTAGAAATCCTGCAGCCGTTTCAACAGCCTTATGTTCAACTTCTCCCATTGTCTGATCCTTCGAGAAGATGATTACAGCCCCGATTGGATCCCCATTGGCAATGATTGGACCAATCGTATATGATTTAATCTCTTCACTAAGCCCCTGGACAATTTGAGTATCACCAGCATCAGCCAGCAAAACAGAGCTTCTATCTTCCATGACTTTCTCAACAGCTTCACTAATTGCCTTCGTCAAGTATTCCTTTTTAGACCCACCTGATACAGCAATAAATGTATCCCTGTCACATATTAATACTGGATGACCTAAACTGTCGTATAAAGCATCTGCATATTCCTTAGAAAAATCACTGAGTTCACTTATTGGGGAATATTTTTTTAGAATAACCTCACCATCGCGATCCACAAATATTTCTAAAGGGTCTCCTTCACGAATTCGGAGGGTTCTCCGAATTTCCTTTGGTATTACTACACGACCTAAATCATCAATTCGACGAACTATACCAGTTGCTTTCATCTTATGTTGCCTCACTTTCATCGGATGATAGGAAAAAAGATGACTGTTTATTCCTGTTAAATGGTAAGTTACTTGTGTTTGAATTCTTACCTGTTTTTAAGAAATGTAAAGCTCTAGGTGTCACCGACACTAATACAGTTAACAACCTATACAATTTCACCACTTTAAAAAACCTTATTTACAGGAGTGAATCTTTATGTAACAATCACCATTTGTTGAATTTAGTATCCTTCACATAAGGTGTAATATACATCTCGAAAGTGATTTTTTAACATTTTTGATAAATTGCAACTATTCATCCTAGCCTTTAGCTTTAAATATTAAACATGAATCGCTCTTTTGCTTTCCCCTTTTGGTAGAAAATACGAACAAGACGTCAATGCTATCAGCTATTTCGTGACTTTCTGTTTTTTTACCTGAGCCAACCCATTTAACAATTCATCAATGATGATCAACCACTTTTTCGTGTCTAATCCTTTCGTTGCAATTGTCATTTTTAATCTACTACCATCCATACCTAATCCAACGATCCGATTATACTTGTTACTTAATTCAAACAACCTATGACCATCAATTGTATTACTTGCTTCTTCTTCTATGAGGATATTGATTACATCCTTTTCTTGCTTAATAAGCTCAACACGTTCTTGAATAGCGAATACTTTTATCTTTGCAATTTGGAATAAATAATCAACTTCGACAGGATATTCTCCAAACCTATCAACGATTTCTTCCTGAAGTTCTTCTAATTCTTGTAAAGTGGTAATCGCTCTAAAGCTCTTATACATATCAATTTTTTGACGTCCATCTGCAATGTACTCCTGTGGTAAATAAGCATCCACTTGTAGATCAATCTCGACATCAATTGCCTTTTCTTTAGGTTGATCAGTTTGTCTTTCTTCTATTGCCTCTTTTAACATTTGTGAGTATAGATCGAATCCTACTGAGTCAATAAATCCATGTTGTTGAGCACCTAGTAAATTTCCTGCCCCCCGGATCGAAAGATCGCGCATGGCAATTTTAAATCCAGAACCTAATTCGGTAAACTCTTTGATAGCTTGTAGCCTTTTCTCAGCTACTTCGGTTAACACTTTATCTTTTCGATGTGTGAAATAAGCATAAGCAACTCTGTTCGACCTCCCAACTCTTCCTCTCAGTTGGTAAAGCTGTGATAACCCCATCTTGTCTGCTTCATTAACAATTAATGTATTTACGTTAGGAATGTCTACACCTGTCTCAATAATTGTTGTACTGACTAAAACATCGTACTCCCCTTCAAGGAAGTTAAGCATCACTGACTCAAGCTCATTTTCTGACATTCTTCCATGTGCATAGATAACCCTTGCATCTGGAACAAGCCTAGAAATTTCCTCTGCTTTACGTTCTATATCTTCAACACGATTGTATAAGAAGAATACTTGGCCCCCTCTTGCCAATTCACGTTCAATCGATTCTCTTACTAAAACCCCGTTATATTCGACCACATAGGTTTGAACAGGAAAGCGATTTTCTGGAGGTGTTTCGATAACAGATAAATCACGTACCCCTAGCATCGACATATGTAACGTTCTAGGTATTGGTGTTGCCGTTAATGTAAGAACATCTACATTTGCTTTCATCTGCTTAATCTTCTCTTTATGTGTTACACCGAAACGCTGCTCTTCATCAATAATTAATAAACCTAGATCCTTATAAATAACATCTTTTGAGAGAAGACGATGTGTCCCAATTAACAAGTCAACTGTTCCATTACTTAACCTTTTTTTCGTTTCAGTTATTTCTTTCCTTGTTCTGAAACGGCTTAGTAAGCCTACAGTTATTGGATAATCTTGAAATCTCTCTCTTATCGTTTCAAAATGCTGTTGAGCAAGAATGGTTGTTGGTACTAGTAATGCAACCTGTTTGCCATCAGCAATAGCTTTAAATGCTGCTCTTATTGCAACTTCTGTTTTGCCGTAACCAACATCTCCACACAAAAGTCTGTCCATTGGACGTAGTCGTTCCATATCTTTTTTGATTTCTTGGATAGAGCGAATCTGATCTTCTGTTTCTTGATATTGAAAGGCTAACTCGAATTCTTTCTGCATTTCCCCATCTGGTGAAAATGCATAGCCCTCACTAGCCTCTCGTTCTGCATATAACTTAATTAGATCATCTGCAATATCTTGAACAGATGATTCTACCTTCTTTTTAACCCTACGCCAATCACTGCCACCAAGCTTGTAGATTTTAGGTTCCTTACCTTCTGAACCAACGAACTTTTGTACCTGATCAATTTGTTCGACAGGTACATATAGTTGATCACTGCCTTGGTAACGGATATTTAAGTAATCTTTATGAATCCCATTAATTTCAAGTGTTTCAATCCCTAAATATTTCCCAATACCATGATTGACATGGACTACGTAATCGCCAACACCTAACTCGGAATAGCTTTTAATTCTTTCTGCATTTGAAAGCTTCTGTCTTCTTACTTGTTTTTTAACTCTCTTTTTAAAAAGCTCTTCTTCTGTAATCACTGCAAGCTTTTGCATCGGTAGTTCAAAACCAGTCTGAAGATCACCTTCCATAATCGAAGCATTCCCACTCATTACGGATTCCTTGTCAGTTAGGATTGTTGCTATGATTTCATACTCCTCTAACACTTGCTTTAATTTTTTTGCTCTTTCATCATTAACCCCTAAAAACACAACAGCATAGTTGGATTTTTTCCAGCGCTCAAGTTCATTTTTCAAAACATGCATTTGCCCATGGAAATTTTGCATTTGTTTACAGGATAAATTTAAGATGTTTTGTGGACTTGTATGAGGAACATGTCTTAAAAACAACGATAAATAGACTAATGGATGATCAGATTTCGCTACAGCATCAACATATGAATGTGACATCTTCACATCTTGGATAATCTTTCCGTCCTCAAGTAGATTCGTATACCACTCAGCTTCTTCTCTATCTAATTGATCATATGTTTCGTGAATTCTACCGATCTCGTCTAGAATGACGACAGATTCATCACTGAAATAATCTAGCAAACTAGCAGGTTCCTCATAGAAGAGGGCTGAATATTTAAAGATATCTTGATTCATTTGGTTATTTCGTAAGCGCTCTAAGTCATATTGAATATTTTCAATAAGTAATTCTTTTTGTTGTTCACTCTTCATATTTTTTAGACTTTTTGCTAAACCGACTTCTATCGCTTGAATACTTCGCTTTACTGAGTCTTCATCGATAAGCATTTCAGTTGCAGGTCCAATTGATATTTCCTTTAGCATGTCTATGGATCTCTGATCATCTATATTAAACGAACGAATGGAATCAACCTCAGTATCAAAAAGTTCAACTCGAATTGCATGTTCTTCTGTTAAAGGATAAATATCAAAGATTCCACCACGCACACTAAATTCTCCTGGTGCATTTACCATTCCAACTCTTTCATAACCTAGTGAAACAAACTTCCCCATCACCTGTTCTAAGTCAATTTCTTGTCCTACCGTCATTTTTAGCTGATTCTCTCGCCAAAGGTCCATAGGTGGAAGTAAACGTCTAATGCCAGCTACAGGGGCAACGATGATGGATTTCTTGCCTTCAGCTAATCTATTAAGAACCTCTATTCTTTGAGCCTTTAACTCCGGACTAGCAATTGCAACCTCTGAAGCAATTAAGTCATTAACAGGGTAAAGATAGACATCTTTATTTAGAAGATGAACCAAGTCCTCATAAATCTTCTGTGCTTGAAACAAATTATGTGTAACGATTAACATTGATTTGCTTACATCATTATAAAGAGCTGCTGTAAACACAGTCCTAGCCGAACCTGATAATCCAGCTACAAGTTGTTCTTTTAATCCTTCTTTAATCCCTGAGATAATCGTTTTAAAATCATCTGTTTCATTAAAATATGTTTGCAAGTTATACAAGGCTAAATCCCCCTCTCAGTTAAATGATTGATATATCTATTTTTTGAACCTCTTTATCGTTGCATACAAGAGCATAAGCGGAACGCATTCTTATTATTATTAATTAAATGGGCCTTATTTGACTACTAAACCGAATTTCAAAACAGAAAAATGCTTTGGGATTGTACCCAAAGCTCTTAGCGGTGGTTATTTTCGCAAAGTATGTTGTTTTTCGTATGAAGTCAAACTTTACGTATCTAACCTTTTCTGATGCCTTTTTCGCCCATTATTTCTTACTATTCTTTTATTGTAAAACTACTTGTAGGATTTGTGCAGCTTACCTTTTTTGAAAAGAGCTTATTGTATAAAACTCTCAAATTGATGAAGATCTGGATTTCGGTTTAAAGCATCCTGACAATCTTCGCAAATTGTTTTTATTTCAATATCACCATTTTGCTGATAGGTAATCATCTCTTGTCGTTCATCATTTGATAAAAGGTCAAATCCTAACTGCTGACTTGAAACAGAGATATTGTCAATGCTTCCTACTTTCACACTACAATGCCGACAATGATAATGCAGAGCCATATTTGCCTCCTGAAAGGATTTGTTTTAATGATAGTATGTCCACTTAGACGATCATTATACATGGCTTTACAATTCATATATTGGCTAAAGGCTGTTTTTTCAAGGATTATTGTTTTTTGTATAAGGAATTACTTTACGCTTTTGGCGCCGGTCCTTTAATTATATTCATTCATAACCTGTGTAAATGAGGTTGAGAGCCATTTTACACAAGCATCAGAGGAACGTTCAATTGCTTCATTTATTCCTTGCTCATTCTCTTTTGTAAAATGTCCTAGAACATAATCTGAAATTTTCATTCCATTATTAGGACGATCAATCCCGACACGAATCCTGTTAAAGTCTTGAGTAGCTAGGTGTAAGATCATTGATTTAATACCATTATGTCCACCAGCACTACCTTTAGTTCGTAATCGTGTCTTGCCTACAGGTAAATCAAGATCATCATAAATAACAACGATATCTTCATCATTTATATCATAAAAATCCATCAAAGGACGAATACATTCACCTGACAAATTCATGTATGTAAGTGGTTTTAATAATATGACTTTCTCTCCAGAAATATGTCCTACTCCATATATCCCATTGAATTTTTGGCGATCAAGGGGAATAGTTAAATCTTTAGAAAGTTTATCAATAACCATAAAACCTACATTATGTCTTGTTTTTTCATATTGTTTCCCTGGATTTCCTAATCCAATTATGAGTTTCATAACGAGAAGTCCTCCTAACAAAGCTTCCTCTTACCAACTGGCTGCTTTCCAATGAGTCTAAAATCTTCAACATTAGGAAAGAGCCTACACTAATCATCTACCTCTATTATATACTTTTCACTATACTTTTACATATTAACTTTCTACAGTTTAAAAATTACATAAATAATACCGACCCAAAAGAAAGTGTCAGCCCTCTCCAATATACATAAGTATGGTTGTCCTACTTATGTATATTGGTGGAAGGCTGACACTTTTGGATCAGCAACCAAGCTAACTTATTGTTCTCTTCCTTCTTCATTCACTGGTGTTCCAGCCTCTTGCTCCTCACCACTATCGATTTCTTTTTCTTGTAAAGGAGGAAGGATTGAGGCAACAACTTGTTCCTCATCTTGTATAAAGGTATAGTCATTTTTTTTAGGAAGATCTTTTATTAAAATGGTCTCATTCACTTCTAAATTCTCGATATCGACCTCAATCGATTGTGGGAATTTTCCGGGTTTAGCACTGATTGTAACAAGATGTAGTGGTTGCTGTAATACACCACCATCTTTAACTCCTCGTGAATCGCCAATTAATTGAATTGGCACCTCAACCTCCACAGCTGATTGCATATCGACAATATGAAAGTCCGCATGTACAATCTCATTTTTCAGTGAATCCGTTTGCATATCATAAAGCATAACGTCGTGAGATGTGCCCTCAACACTTAGATTAATAATTGAATTTTTCCCTTCATCTCTAAGTGTTTTGATAAGTTCAATACTATCTATTGCCACAGCCTTACTTTCGGATGCCTTACCATAAATTACAGCCGGAATTTGACCCGACTCACGAATCTTCCTTTTAGCTGAGTTAGTGAATTTTGTTCTTGTTGTCGCATTTAATGTTGTCATATAAACACCTTCCTAACATTTTTCAACCATATCTATTGTTTGCCCAATTCAAAGAAGGTATAAACATTTTTTGGAACAATGGCGATATCAAATGAATTTAACTATTTTACCAACCCTTTCAATTCCAGGTTTCGCCAGTCTTCTAAGGTGGACTATTCGAATAAATTCGTGATCAACTTCAAAATGTAAAATAGACAAAAAAACACCTATTCCAAATAGGATTCTGGTGAGTAACAAATATCTAACTCACCAGAATCCTATTATTGAATAAGTATTTAATCCAAACAATTTGTTTTTTCAATCAAAAAGTAAACTTACAGATTGTTGTTCGTGTACACGTACAATTGCCTCGCCAATTAATGGAGCTACTGATAACTCAACCAACTTATCAATTCGCTTTTCATCTTGTAGAGCGATAGAATTCGTCACGACTAGCTCTTTAATTTTAGAGTTTTGAATTCTATCAATAGCTGGTCCAGATAAAACAGGATGCGTACAACAAGCATATACCTCTTTCGCTCCGTTTTCGACTAGAGCATTGGCTGCTAACGTAATAGTACCCGCTGTGTCAATAATATCGTCAATAAGAATCGCTGTCTTCCCTTCAATATTACCAACAATGTTCATCACTTCAACCACATTAGGTCTAGGGCGTCTTTTATCTATAATCGCTATCGGAGCTTTAAGTTTATCAGCTAACTTACGTGCGCGTGTTACTCCACCATGATCTGGGGAAACAATGACAATATCCTCTAATTCCTTCCCTAGGAAATATTCTCCCAAAATAGGAACACCCATAAGATGATCAATAGGAATATCAAAAAATCCTTGAATTTGAGGCGCATGAAGATCCAATGTAATGACACGTGTTGATCCAGCTGTTTCAATTAAATTCGCTACAAGTTTAGCTGTAATTGGCTCCCTTGCTCTTGCCTTACGATCTTGCCTTGCATAACCATAATAAGGAATAACGATATTAATGGTTTTAGCAGATGCACGTTTTAGAGCATCAATCATAATTAATAGTTCCATTAAATGTTCATTTACAGGACCACTTGTTGATTGAATAATATAAACGTCACAACCACGAATACTTTCTTCAATATTTATTTGAATTTCCCCATCACTAAAACGTGTAACAGAACATTCCCCTAAATCAACACCAACAACATCGGCAATTTCTTTTGCTAAAGCTGGGTTAGAGTTTAGCGTGAATATTTTTAAACTAGAATCTCCATAGCGATTAGACATGGTTAAATGAAAACCTCCAATAGGTATTATTATTTTAAACGATCAACGTAATTTTCTTTATTTATTTGTCTTGCCCTTGCAACTGTTAATGCATTTTCAGGGACATCATCTGTGATCGTTGATCCTGCTGCGACGAATGCACCTTTTCCAATTGTTACTGGTGCGACAAGATTAGAATTACATCCAATAAATGCACCATCTTCTATCTTTGTTAGGAACTTATTTTTGCCATCATAATTAACCGTGATAGATCCACAACCAAGGTTTACATCTGCACCGATTTCCGCATCTCCGATATAACTTAAGTGAGAAGCTTTACTACCTTTACCCATTGTCGACTTCTTAATTTCCACAAAGTTTCCAATTTTAACTTCATCTGAAATCGCCGATAAAGGGCGTATATGCGCAAAAGGACCAATTGTAACATCATTGCCAATTTCACTATCATGGGCAACAGATTGACGAATTGTTGTTCCATTTAATACGGTACAATTTTTTATTTCTGTATTTGGTCCTACGTTACAATTTTCACCGATTACCGTTTCACCAAGTATCATTGATCCTGGGTAAATAACAGTATCTCTCCCAATAACAGCATCTGATGAAATGTATGTGTGATCAGGATCAATAAGAGATACACCATTTCTCATATGTTCTTGATTGATCCGTTGCTTCATAATTTTTTCAGCTTGTGATAAGGCAATTCGATCGTTCACTCCTAAAGTCTCTTCAAATGACTTCGTTTGATGAGCAGAAACAATCTTTCCTTCCTTATTCAGAATCTCAATTACATCAGGAAGATAATACTCTCCTTGTACATTATCATTTGAAACCTTTGATAACGCACTAAATAATGCTTGATTATCAAAGCAATATGTACCTGTATTGATTTCCTTAATCTCTCGTTCTAATTCAGTTGCATCCTTATGTTCCACTATTTTTGCTACTGCACCTGACTCATTGCGAACAATACGACCATACCCTGTAGGCTCATCAGCCTTTGCTGTTAAAATAGTTGCCATAGCATTGGTCTCTTTGTGATGATGTATTAAAGAAGACATTGTTTCTGAAGGGATTAGCGGTGTATCACCACAAATAACAATTGTTGTTCCTTCTTCTCCTTCTAAAAATGATGCAGCCTGTAAAACTGCATGCGCAGTGCCAAGCTGTTCACTTTGCAGTGCATATTCACTAGTATCACCTAAATGAGATTTAACTTTTTCAGCTCCGTGGCCAACCACAGTAACAATCTTTGCTAGGTCTAATTTAGTAACTTGATCTAATACATGCTGTACCATTGGTTTACCACATACAGGATGTAAAACTTTATAAAGTGAAGATTTCATCCTTGTGCCCTGACCAGCAGCAAGTATAATTGCGAACCGATTTTCCATTTACTAGGCCCCCATATAAATATCTAAATTTTGAACTTACTATTTTATTAGTAATACCTTTTAATCCTTAAAAAATATATCTTAAATCCACCTGCATTTCAAGATATCAGGAAAAAGTACATGATATTTCTAATTTTATCACAGTTTTACTTATTCGAATGCAATTATCTTACTTTAACGATAAACAAAGATAAACTTGTGTCAGTGATCGAAACAAGTAAGCGTGTACAAAAAGGATGCCTTATAAAATAGCAGTAGATTACTTTAGAAGATAGTAAATATACGGAATAGATTATGTTAGTATAGTTGCCTAAATACCTAAAAATAATTAAGAAAAGCGGAAGTTGTCCGATGTTGACTGATCATATGAAGATGGGTGAAGGACTAGACGCTGGATTCTGGAGCTGACCACCATACCAAAAACATTGATAAGGTCTAATGACAATTAAATGATTGGATTTTACAAAGCAAGAAAACAACATTTTTATGAAAAATAGGAACGAGGCTTTAATAAAAGTGGGTTTTTCCGTAATAAATTGTGGTCGTGGTCGTTTCTTTGTTTTATTTAGTTTTATTCTCTTAAAATTATTAAGCCATAAAAAGACTCTATAAATGACTCTAAAAAAAGACTCTGCAATTAAGCAAAGTCTTTTTCATATTTTATGAAGCACCTGCTTCTTCAAATTCAACTTCTAGTTCACCTAAGCGGTGGTATTCAGCTAATACAGCATCTTGTATCTTTCCGCGTGTATTAGAGTTAATAGGGTGTGCAATATCTCTGAACTCCCCATCAGGAGTGCGCTTACTTGGCATCGCAACGAAGAGACCGTTATTTCCATCAATTACACGAATATCATGAACAACAAATTCATGATCAAGCGTAATAGATGCAATCGCTCTCATACGACCTTCGGTATTTACGCGGCGTAATCTTACGTCTGTAACTTCCATTCTGTTCACCACCTTTTCCCCCATATGAAAAACTTATGTAACTAATTCAACATTATTTTCCTTATTCCTGCATATTTTGAAAATTATTTTAATTATATGGGTGTTTAAATTAGTTATAGGGTAGATGTTTCTCTTGAAAAATTGTTTTCTATAGGGGCGCAAGTGTTACAATTTATCAGTAGTTATACTTTTAAATCGCAATGAAAGGGAATAAGATGAGCAAATTAGCATACCATTTAAAGTATGTAATAAATCAGATACGAAGAAATTAATCGCACAAAGCAATACTACTCTTTTCAGTTAATATTTTGCTAATGCTCGAAGTGTTAAAATGAGAACCACAATTTATAGAAAGAGACTTTAGAAAAGAGGCCACGGCAAAAAACCAACCGCATACGAACGATTGGCAACGATACTTTATTAAGCTATTTCACTTGATCGCTTTTTTCCCTAAATGAATATATGATAGAGGGGCCTATTTTGTAAGTGCGATTACTTCTATTTCCACTAATACATCCTTAGGAAGACGCGCAACCTCTACACAAGATCTTGCTGGTTTATGATCAGCAAAATATTGCCCATACACATGATTAAAATCTGCAAAAGAATTCATATCTTTAAGGTATACTGTAGCTTTTACAACCGTATTTAAAGATGCACCAGCCTCTTTAAGAACAGCTTCTAGGTTTCTAAATACTTGATGGGTTTGTTCGGAAATATCTCCTGTTACTAAGTCTCCTTCTGCAGTAAGTGGAATTTGACCTGAGCTATAAAAGAGATTACCCGTAATTACACCTTGGGAATATGGACCAATAGCTGCTGGTGCTTGATTTGTACTAACAATTTTCAATCTAATCCTCTCCTATCTCTTTATCGTTGATAACTTGGAAATACGTACCGGATTTTACTTCAATGTGTTTCTCACGTGTATCAACATCGGTTAATTTAATTAATGAGATGTATTCGTCTACCAATCTCTCTTCAACACCTTCAGTTTCAACAAGAACACCAATGCCCGCTACATTAGCACGGAACTCTTCTAACAAGCTAATCATCCCATTGATCGTGCCTCCGGCTTTCATGAAGTCATCAATAATTAATACGTTTGATCCTTCTTTTAAGCTTCGTTTTGCTAATAGCATTGTTTGTATTCGTTTAGATGAACCCGAAACATAGTTAATACTTACAGTAGAACCTTCAGTAACCTTACTATCCTTCCTTACAATTACTACTGGAACATCTAGCTGTCCTGCAACTGCATAAGCGAGAGGAATTCCTTTTGTAGCTACCGTCATAACGACATCAATTTTACGGTTACTAAAAACAGTAGCAAATAATCTTCCAATTTGATTGACAATGGAAGGATTTCCTAAAATATCGGTCAGATATAAATAACCACCTGGAAGTAGTCTCTCTGGTTTAGCTATTAGTTCACAAAGCTCGTCTATTGTTTGTTTTGCTTCTTTTAATTCTACTTTAGGAATAAATTTCACTCCTCCAGCAGCTCCGGGTACTGTAAGTAATGTACCAATTCCATGTTGCTCAAATGTTTCTTTAATAATAGTTAAATCTTCACTTATAGATGACTTAGCTGATAAATATTTCTCAGCAAAATATGTTAAGGGCACTAATGAATGTGGATGATGAAGCAAGTAGTTTGTCATATCAACAAGACGTCCACTACGGCGAAATTTCATGAAATAGTAACCTCCAAAATCCGAATATTATTAATGTAAATATAACTTAATATCCGTATTTAATCAAGGCTGTTTCGCTCTCCTAACATCCTTACTGCGTAAACCTGATCACAAAAGCCCCTTAATCCATTGTAAACTCTTGGTAAGCGTGATTCATATTGAACAAGTCCAAAAACAGTAGGGCCACTTCCACTCATTAGAACTGCATCAGCACCAAATCGCTTCATTTGGTCTTTGATATTTGCTACCTCTGGATACATATCTAGAGTAACATTCTCTAATACATTCCCCATAAGATTGCATATTTGAATGTAATCACTAGTCTTGATTGCTTCTATCATTCCATCAACATCTGGATGAGTCACTGAGTTTATCTTTAGATTTTTATAAACATCTGCTGTAGAAACACCGATAGTCGGCTTAGCAAGAACAACCCAACAATGTGGTGGTGGATCGATATGATGAATGATTTCGCCTCTACCTGTAGCTAAAGCAGTTCCACCATATACACAAAAAGATACATCTGATCCAATCTCTGCACCCAGTTCAGCTAATTGGTCAAGGCTCAAACCCAAATTCCATAACCGGTTTAATCCTCGTAATGTTGCAGCTGCATCACTACTGCCACCAGCTAATCCTGCTGCTACAGGAATGGTTTTTGTGATCGAAATTGAAATTCCTTTTTTAATATTAAAGCGTTCCTTTAATAACTTAGCTGCCTGATAGGCTAAATTCCGTTGATCATCTGGAACAAAACGATTATGTGAAACAATTCTTATTTCCCCAGTTGAGATTTCAACAAGCTCAACACGATCTGCTAGATCAATGGTTGTCATAATCATTTCCACTTCATGAAACCCGTCTTTCCGTTTATGAAGGACATCTAATGATAAATTAATTTTTGCTGGTGCCTTTTCTAACACTCGCATCGTATTCACCTACTTAACGATCTAAAATTGTATCAACATTGTACCATAAAAGTCGGTATCGTATTTCCCTTTTCGACAATTTCAGTTGTTAAAGCATTCCGAAATGTCCAAGGCTTTAATACTTACTCACGTAGAAGTAATTTCTTGACCAAAGTTTTTCATTTCCGGAATTAGACAGCAGCTGAATTTTATCGTACCAAGCTATGTTTAACATCCTTCCTTACAAAGAAAGGATATTGAAAGAAAAAAGTGAAAGTGGACATTATTTTCTACTATCCTAATTACCCCTCGATTTATAAATAAATCTGCCAACCCATAGAATGGCTATGTAATAAGGAAATAAAGGGCTGCTACAAGATCAGTTCTCCTGTATGAGATACTTGACCTTAATAGTCAGCCCTGCCGCTCATTTTATATTGCCTATCTTCTCAAACGGTCATTTGAAACTACTTTCTGTTTATTGTTTATTTTGTTGGGCAAGTTGTGATTCTGCTATTTCAATTGCACGCTTAACCATGTTACCAGCATCACGAGATCGAATTGCTCCCCAACCATCTTCTTTAACCGTTTCATAAAATCCCAAGTCTTTAGCTAATTCATACTTAAAGCTCTCAGACATAACCCCACGACGTCTGCCCATACTGTAGACACACCCTTTCAAAGGATTAAATGGATGAGTATAAAATGAGAAACACTGCGGCACTTTTATTATTTGTGTCCCTTTCCTTATTATGTGTGGCAAAAGTTCCTTTTTTTGTTGCGGTCAATGAAAATACAAGTTCTGTTAAGTATAGCCACAGTACAAGAATTCTATCGTTCTCAAAACAATTTAAAAATAGGCTGACTCCTATTAGAGTCAACCCCAGAATTACTATATAACAACGTTCGTGATTTTCAAGTTTATAGAAGCTCTGCCGTTACAAAGACCCTACCACTTATTAAGGTAGGTCATTTACGAAAAGAAAAAACAGTAAACAATTTGCTGTCTACTGTCCACTAACTGCAAATGAACCTGATGCATCTTCGAAAAATGTTAATTCGACAGTTTCAGTTAATACATCGGCATAGCTGTAAGATACACGTTCAAAAGAATTTTCATCTTGATCGAGTTCAATAACAAAGACAGATGGATAGGTTTCTGCTAGTACACCACAGCGTTCTATCGTTTTTCTACGACCACCGTTTGCTTTTAAAGTTAGTCGTCTGCCAAGATTACCATCCAAGGACTTTTTAATATCCGTTAGAGTTTTTCCCATTGCATCCACCTCACTAAGATTATTATACACCTTTTGCCTATGTAAGTCAAATAAAATTTAAATTATATCAATAACTTTTCCCTTCTGTCAACAAATTATTTTCAACAATATTCTTATTCTATCTATACTAGTGTGTTCTAACTTGTACGATAATATGTGTAAAAATGAATGTTTTTTTTATATTTAGCTTTAATGTTCTTTTTTTAGGAGTTATTTATTAAAATAAGTGGTCTATTTTTATTTAAAATCAGGAAATAGACAGTGGTCATAACAATCAATAAGCAGTACAAAATTTGTCACTTTTTAATTCTTTCTTTTATTTTTTTGTCGACTATATATAAAAGTGAATGTGTAGACTTAGATTTGATGACGACAAAAAAACTAGGTGTATTCTTCATTTTAGATGGTAGTGTTCCCCCTTAATTAGCGGTAAATATAAAACATAAAAGGCAAGCACTTAGAAAAAGCCACTTACATCATAAATAATAAGCGGCAATTTATTATTGATTACCATTACTTTGTCTTCGATATGGCATACCTGTTCTAAGGACCCCTTTTGTTTCGATACCACCTAATCCCTTTTCTCTTGTTAAGGTATTACGAAGCACATCCCAAACATTCATTCTCTCTACAAAAGGTGTGAAGCTAACCTTTGCAACAATATAGACTGGATCTAGAGCATGAATGTTAACTCGAGAAGGAGAACTTGCAAAGTTAGCACCTGAACGAATTAGTGATTCAAAATGGGATTGACATGCTCCTGCAAATATAACTAACTGGTCTAAGTGTGGGACCTTTTGACGCGCATTGCGCACAGTCTGGACAAATTGTTTAGAATGTCGATATGCATTTAGATCGTCTATATCTCCCTTTTGCTTTGAGTATGCATCATGGCCGGTTATTACTAATATATCTGGTCGGTATTTATCAAGCAGACCAATAATCTTATCCGGCATTTCATTTTCACTAATATGAACCCCATTAACAGGAACCCCAATTTTTTCATACAACGATAAACACTTTTGTAAATAGTGTGGGTCACCATCAACATGCAAGACCCTACCTGGTATATGGAAAAACTCCTCGTTATGGCTATAACTAGAAGTGGCATAATACTCCTGTTTTTCTCGTAATAATTGATAGTCCTGCCTAAATAATAAGGTCGATTGGTCAATGATCTCTTGTTCCTTTAGCTTACGATTACTTTTCTCCTCCTCATCTACTACTATAAGGTCAATACAGTCTGCATCTGCGATTAATCTAACCTCATCACCATATAAAATGGCTAGCTGCTCTCCTGTAACCGTTGTTTTTAGATCAATAACTCTAAATAACAGGTCAAGCTGATAGGATTTTCTCGCGACAACATCTCCAATTTTCACCTGCATGTATATCACTCCAATAATTAGAAAAGCATTAGCACCCGGGCCTGTGAATCACTGTCCTCAGCTAAATGGAGCTGGTGCTGAAGCTAAACACTAAAAATTTTTAGTTACTTTTTCTTTTTCGCTTATATAGTAACGAATCCTTTACTTCACTAATAACTATTATAAATCGCATATATAAGAGGACCCTCACACTATATAAAGTGGATTTTAGACGTTCTTAGAAATCTCCATGGAAAACCAACCATTCGTTACTTGTTAACTATCTAACATGGTTAGCCCTTCTCTCCAAATAAGGTTCTTTTACAAAATATATCCTTTTCTAGCCTATGAAATATTTTTTAATTGGTGATTTTCCTGCATAAAAAAAACAAGAGCCTACTATCGCTCTTGTTAGATATTTAGGTTCTTTTCTACAAGTTTGTTGCTAGTAGAAGTTATTAAAGATAGGCATTATCCTTAAATCTAAACTTTGTTAGCAAAATAACATTGCGAAAGAACCATTTATTTAGTCGTTTATTATGAATTTGTAAACTAATCTTTAGAAGTCAGGGAGATTCTAAGAAAAAACAAAAGGGCTGACCCATCTTGTATTTATTTGAGAGGTTAGCCCTTATAGGTCAACCTCTTATTCATGTATATCCTTCTTATTAAAAACTCGATCTAAGGCGTCGCTTAATCTTGAGAATTCCTCTATTGATAACGATTCACCTCTTCGTTTACCATCAATTTTAACGGATAAGAGCGTCTCCTCTATAAGAGACTTTAATTCTTTCCCATTTGGAAGGAAATGAACCAAGTTATTTAACAGTGTTTTACGCCTCTGAGCAAAACTGGCTCGGACAATTTGAAAAAAGAAGCTTTCATTTTCTAGTGTAACTATTGGTTTCTCTCTTACTAATAGGCGAATGATCGCTGAATCCACATTCGGCTGTGGGACAAATACTGTTTTTGGAACTGTCATTACCGTTTTAGCTTCGGTATAGTATTGCACCGCAATTGAGAGTGAACCATATTCTTTAGTGGAGGGTTTCGCTGAAATACGATCCGCTACTTCCTTTTGCAACATAACGACGATTCCCTTTAATGGCAATTGTTCTTCTAATAATTTCATAATTATTGGAGTTGTCACATAATAAGGAAGGTTAGCGACTACCATTATTTCCTCACAATCATGAAAGTTATCTTCAATCGCTTCTTTTATATTTGCTTCTAATATATCCTGATGAATAACTGATACATTAGGGTAAGGGGCTAACGTCTCTTTTAATATTGGCAGTAACCGTTGATCAATCTCGAAGGCTACAACCTTTTTTGCTCTTCTTGCAAGTTGTTCAGTTAATGCCCCGATTCCCGGCCCAATTTCAATTACTCCTGTTTGATCGGTTACATTCGCATGGTCGACAATCCGGGAAAGTATATTTGGTTCAATGAGGAAGTTTTGTCCTAAGCTTTTTTTAAAGGAAAAGCCATATTTCTCTAGTATTGCCTTTGTTCTAACTGGAGTTGCAATATCCTTTATCATTAATTATTTTCCTCCTGTAGGATCTTGATTACTGCTTCTATGTATTCTTCTCTACTTATTTGAAACATGTGCAGTCTTTTGTATAACTGTTTTCCATTCGTATAGCCAATTTTTAAGATAATACCTAATTTTTCGCGTCTTGCCTTTGATTTATTTCCTCCCATAAGACCAGCATCTAATATATCATCTAGCGTTATTTCGCTCCTGAATTCACTCATTTCCTCTTTAACTGATTGTAGTGCCATTCGAATAGATTCATCTGTTGCATGCTCGACTCCAATACCTTTACCGCTTTTTGGCCTTGCTTCTGACTTTGTCAAAAAAGCATGCTTACAACCAGGAACCTTTTCAGAAATGATTTTTCTTATTTTTTCTCCTGGAAAGTCAGGATCTGTAAATATAATAACCCCTCTAGTTCTTTGAGCAAGTTTAACTTGTTCAATAACCGCTTCACCAATTGATGAACCATTCGTTTCTATTGTATCAGCATCAACAGCTCTTTTAATAGCTGTTGTATCATCTTTCCCTTCAACAACAATTATTTCTTTGATTTTCATATTTTCCTCCAAAATACCGAAACTTTTTATATAGTCGATTCGTCTAATTAGTTGTAACGTAGTTATAGTTTGTTGTTTTTATTTTATAAAATGCTCAACGATATAATCATAATTGTTTCCATTTCTATTATAACGTAAAAAAACAGAGGGATAAAAACCCTCTGTCAGTCTCTATTCAAGAATTTTTATTTTTACCTTTTTCGAGCCCCATCGATAAGCAGTTGATTTAGAAGGAAAGAACACATCTATTTTATGTCCTTTAATAGCTGAACCAGTGTCAGCAGCAACTGCATATCCATAGCCCTCGACATGAACCTTAGTACCTAACGGGATCACGCTTGGATCGACCGCAATCACCCTAACATTAGGATTAGCCCTTAAATTAACTCCTGTTGCAGTAGTCCCTGAACACCCGTTGCAATGTGCAGTGTAAGCTGTTGAATGAACAATTAGTTCCTTCCCAACTGCACCGGTGCTCCGTGAGACAGTCGCAGTACTGACAGGCTGTGCTACCTTCGTACCTAACGCAACAATTCGATCCATACTCTTAGCAATGGTTTCAGTTTTTAATAACTTCCTAGAAACCTCTTTACCGTTTTCTTTGACTACTTCAAAATGCTTTTCTTGCTTACCTTCTTTTCCAGAGTCAATAACCTTTTGTTTTCCCTTTTCAATGTTATGATCTTCTTTCTTTACAACATTAAAGGCAATAGGCTCTTCCACTACATCGGTGACTTTTTCTACTCTTGTAACCGTTACTACATTGCCATCATCAATCTGGTCAGTTAGTGCTGGTTGAACTTTGTCTAATTCATTTAATTTAACGTTCTGTTCTTTTAAAAAGTCAGCGACAGTAGTCGAAGTAGTCCAAACTTGTTGTTTTTCCCCACCAACAGTTAGAGCAAGTTTGAATGCTTTATCAATTGATAACGATAAATCCTTTTCAATCTTTGTATCTAATGCTGGTTCAATCTTATCATGCTCTGTAACGTCTAGGTTTTCCTGTTGTATTAGCTCTTTCACTGTATCCGCTGTTGTCCAGATTGTCCTTCGCTCATCACCTATTGCAACATTTACTGGTTTAGAAGCTTCATAGATTATCTCCATGTTACTTTCAATCTGCTTATTTCTTGCAGGTGTGATGCTATCCTCTTTTCTTATATCTATGTCTTTATCCTTTAATAATGCACTTACAGTCTCCGCATGGGTACGGACCTTCTCTTCCTCACCATTTACGGTTAATAATACAGTCTCTTTGGTTCCCTCATATGTACCATACGCGGTACCTGACCCTAATACTAGTATACTAGTAGCGGAAAGGACAATCTTATTCTTCATTACATTTTCGGAAAACAGCTTTTTCATGTTTTTGATGAAAATGAAAAACGCCTCCTTCTTCCTCGTGGATTATATAGAGTATCGATGACCTTGTCAACCCTTTCGACGTTGTCTCATTTTTCCAACATATTCACTATTATGCGTAAAAACAAGTCAAAAGTGAAGAAAGAGTTATCGACAAAGATATATATGAGGAAGATAAGACATGTAGAACTTTTAAGATTTTATAACATAAAGGACAAGCTATTCCAACCATCGACATTATTCGCTAGCGACTGATGCCGAATAGTTTCTTTGCATTGTCGGAAGTTTTTCTAGCCAAATCTTCATATTGCATCTCTCTCAGCTCTGCAATTTGTTCGGCAACATACTTCACATAGCTAGGTTCATTTCGTTTCCCTCTAAAAGGGTGTGGGGTTAAATAAGGACAATCCGTCTCGATTAAAAGGCGGTCAATCGGAATTTCCTTCACTACTTCTTTTGGCTTTTTTGCATTTTTAAAGGTAACCGGTCCACCAAATGAAAGATAAAAGTTCATGTCCATACATTGCTTTGCAACCTCATAACTCCCGGTGAAGCAATGCATGATTCCACCAATCTCACTTGCATTTTCCTCTTGTAAGATCGTTACTACATCCTCTGTTGCATCACGATTATGAATAATGATTGGTAGTTTAACCTCTTTTGCCAATCTAATCTGTCTACGGAATACCTCTTTCTGAATATCCTTCGGTGATTTATCCCAGTAATAATCTAGTCCCATCTCACCTATTGCAACAACTTTTGGATGTGAAGCTAACTCTCTAATCCATTCCAAATCTTCATCTGTCATGTCAATGGCATCAACAGGATGCCACCCTACCGCTGCATAGATCATTTCGTATTGATCCGTTAATTCTATTGCTCTTTTAATAGTATCCCGATCAAACCCAACCACTACAATATCTGTAACCTGCTCAGATTTTGCCCTTTCAATAACCTCAGCTAAATCTTCGTCATATTGAATAGCATTTAAATGGGCATGTGTATCGAAAAGCATAATTTTCCAAATCCCTTCTATAGTTATGATATGTTTTTAAAAATCCGTAATCTGTTAATTTTCTCCCACTTATTTTATAACACCATGCGCTTTTCTAAACATTTGTTGCAATTAGATCTTTATCCGACTACTTAAAACAAGATAAGCAATAAGAACGTAACCATAAAAGCACGCAGATAGATCTTATCCAGTAAAAAATCCTAGGATTGAAAAACAATAATTTTCTCTAGAATAGTCTTTATTAATGTGCTGGGAGAAATAACGACTAAATCTTCTTTTACTCCTACTCAATAGACACTTGCTTATTATCTTGTGGAACATGTTAAAATCGACAAATAAAAGAGGTGTTCTACAAAATGTTACACGTGGAACACCCCTTTTTTATTGTTTATGCTAAATTAAATCACAACATTAAAATTTAAATCGTAACACCTAATTCTTGCTACCTTATTTTACTTTTGAACCATTAGGGAGATTTGAGTCAACTGTAGCCACAGACAAATCATCACCGCTAGAACCCGCTAAAATCATTCCTTGAGATAATTCTCCACGAAGCTTAACCGGCTTAAGATTTACTACACAAATGACTTTTTTACCAATTAGGTCTTCTGGTCTATAATGCTTCGCAATTCCTGAAACTACTTGTCTTTTTTCGTATCCAAGATCTAGTTGAATTTTTAATAGTCTGTCAGCCTTTTTCACTGGTTCAACATGGATAACCTCTGCTACTCGTAGATCTACATTCATAAAGTCATCAATCGTGATTTCATTCTTTATTTCAGGTGATTCTTCCTTTTTCTCTTCGACTACAGGAGCAGTCCCCTTCATTTGCTCTTTTATAAATTGAACTTCTTCTTCAACCTCAAGACGTGGGAATATCGGTGCTTGTTTATCTACTTGTGTTTGATTGATTTGCCCGAAGTTTGCAATACTATCCCAAGCTTTTAAATCATCATTTTTAATACCTAATTGAGCAAATATTTTGTTGGGTGTTTCAGTTAAAAATGGTTTTAATAAAACTCCCGTAATTCGTAGAGATTCAGCTAAATGAACCATTACTGACGCCAATTTATCGCGATTTTCTTCATCCTTTGCTAATACCCATGGCTGTGTTTCGTCGATATATTTATTCGTTCTACTGATAAATTGCCAAAGACTTGAAAGTGCAATTGAAAATTCCATCTTATCCATCGCATCTTCATATTTTGTAATCGTATTCTGTAAAAACGAAACGAGTTTCTCATCAAATTCTGTTTGTGCACCACTATACTGAGGTACTTGTCCATTAAAGTATTTATCAATCATCGCTACGGTTCGATTTAACAAATTCCCTAAATCGTTTGCTAAGTCATAATTTACGCGGTCTATAAATCCTTCTGGAGTAAAGACACCATCTGATCCAAATGGCACTTCCCTTAATAAATAGTAACGTAGGGCGTCTAATCCATACTTATCAATTAAAGTAACTGGATCTACAACATTTCCTTTCGATTTGGACATTTTCCCATCTTTCATTAGTAACCATCCATGGGCAAATACCTTCTTAGGAAGAGGTAAATCTAAAGCCATCAACATGATTGGCCAATATATTGTATGGAAACGAACAATCTCTTTTCCTACTATATGAACATCAGCAGGCCAATACTTTTTATATTTTTCATCCTGTTCCGTTCCATAACCAAGGGCAGTAATATAATTAGATAATGCGTCAATCCAAACATAAATCACATGTTTAGGATCTCCCGGTACCTTTACACCCCAATCAAATGTTGTTCGAGAAACCGCCAAGTCTTCTAGACCAGGTTTAATAAAATTGTTTATCATTTCATTCTTTCTAGATTCTGGTTGGATAAATTCAGGATTTCCTTCATAATAAGCCAATAGTCTGTCGACATATTTACCCATTTTAAAGAAATAAGATTCTTCTTTGACTAATTCAACAGGGTGGCCACTATCAGGACTTTTTCCTCCAATAACCTTTCCGTTCTCCGTTATTGGGTCGACAAGTTGAAGTTCTGTATAATACGTTTCATCAGGAACAGAATACCATCCTTCATATTCATCAAGATAAATATCCCCTTGCTCAACTAACTGTGAAAATATCTTTTCTACAACAACTTTATGTCGATCTTGTGTTGTTCGAATAAAGTCATCATAAGAAATATCCATCTTCCCCCACAACTGTTCAATCCCTGAAACAATATTATCCACATATTGTTGAGGAGTTATCTCACTCTCCTCTGCTTTCCGTTGAATCTTTTGGCCATGTTCATCTGTACCAGTTAGATACATTACATCATATCCTCGCATACGTTTGTATCGAGCCATTGCATCTCCTGCCACTGTAGTGTAAGCATGTCCAATATGTAACTTTCCACTTGGATAATAAATAGGAGTTGTAATATAAAATGTCTTTTGATTGTTTTTGCCTTCCATTATGTAACCTCCTCAAACTTAAGAAAAGCGCAAGCGCCTTGTTCAGCCCCGACAAGAATAAGACTCAGATGAAATGAATGTGTCCTTTCCTTCAATTCATCGGTAGCTTATGACCTAGGAAAAAGCGATTTTCCTTTTTCCCTCAAGCGGCTATGCGTTGGAGCTAGACACCAGAACTATGTGAATAGCACATATAAATTCTGATCATGTAAAAAAAAAGCGCGAGTACCTGATTTTACCTCCCTTATATAGTAGGAAAAATAAAATAGTCTTATATCAGCTGACGATCTGTTTTGAAGCCAAGAAAATAACAAAATGTATAAATCTAAAAATCGCTCGCGCCCCAAAGGACGAGAGCGATATGGAAAAGCTATATTCTTAATGGGAGTTAAGCATGTACATTACTAACCTATCCATTTTTGATATTTTCATACTCTTAATGATACCATCTTAGACTCTAATATCAAGAATATATCCTTAAAGATTTTAGATTTCTAAATTCGACAAAAACATTTGGAGTTTGTCGAATTTTCAATTCTATTCTTGTGTAAATAACTGTACTTTTAATATACTTTACTTCATATTTAGGTTTACTTTACATATTTTAATGGTGATTTTAGACAAAAACCATTACTCTAAAGGGACTTTAAACGATCCACCTATTTTTTTACATGGAAAATAGATAAAATGATTGACGATTATTGGAAACATTGATATGCTTAAAAAGCAAATCAGTTTTTGTCGAAAATTGACGAAGTATAAATGAAAAAACATAGAGAATGTCAAAATTGAGAGGGGATATTATTATGAAATCTACAGGAATTGTACGTAAGGTTGATGAATTAGGACGTGTAGTAATTCCAATAGAATTACGCCGTACACTTGGAATTGCTGAAAAAGACGCTTTAGAAATTTATGTTGATGAGGAAAAAATCATCCTAAAAAAATATAAGCCAAATATGACTTGTCAAGTGACAGGTGAAGTATCTGATGATAACCTTTCATTAGCTAATGGGAAATTAGTTCTTAGCCGTGAAGGTGCAGAAGCAATTTTATCTGAAATACAAAATCAACTTGTTCAAAAATAATTTGCATAATAAAATAAAGAGATCAGATATACTCAAGTGTATCTGATCTCTTTATATCTTTATTTATAATGTTGTTTTATCTTAGATAGTATCTTTATATGTCATTACCCTTTTCTTAAGAGTTTAAATAAGTCTAGAAAAACTGAAGTTGTTCAGCTTTTTAATCAACATGATATGCTTGGTAAACATCTCTTTTCTGAAGGCCTCTTTCTCCCGCTACTCGTTTGATTGCATCCTTTGAAGATAAGTTTAATTTCATATAATGTTCAACATGATCTTCTATGCTAATACCCGACCACCATGTATCTTCTTTTGCCTGTTCATCTTCACTTGAGCCTTCAACAATGATACAAAATTCACCACGAATTTCATTTTCTTCTGACCACTTAATGACTTCATCTATATCACCGCGAATAAATTCTTCAAATTTCTTTGTTAATTCTCTTGATAAACAGATTATCCGGTTTCCAAGATACTCCTTCATGAGCATTAAGGTTTCCTTCAAGCGATGTGGTGATTCATATAAAATAAACGTTTCTCTTCTACTTCGTAAGGATTCAAGTTGCTGTTTTTTTTCCTTCTTCTGGCGATCTAAAAATCCAAAAAAGTAAAATGGCTGTGGCGTAATACCAGATGCGATAAGAGCTGTTAATGCAGCATTAGCCCCCGGTAATGGAATAACACTTCCTCCGATAGCTAAAACTTGTTTAACTAATTCACTACCTGGATCAGATATTGTCGGCATACCCGCATCACTAATTAATGCAACATTCTTCTTTTCTTTTAAATAATCGATTACTTTATTCCCACTATATTCCTTATTGTGCTCATGATAACTAAAAATATGAGTATCTATTTCAAAGTGATTACATAGTTTTTTTGACTGCCGAGTATCCTCAGCAGCTATGATATCTACCTCTTTGAGGATTTTGACTGCTCTAAAGGTCATATCCTCTAAATTTCCGATTGGAGTCGGCACTAAATACAAATCCCCAAGATCCTTTTCACCATTATGGAAGCTTTTTTGTTGTTTTAACATATGCCCTTACCTTTCTATATCCTATGTACGTACTATTTATTCCGTTTCCACTATACCGCTTTTTCACCCAACGGATCGACAGTACATGATTGCTCTTTCCAGATAGCATTATTCTACCTATTTAATTTCTTCTTTATCACCATATAATATCATCCTGATTTCTTTTGTATATTCATTATCCTTATTGTAAACAACTAGTGGTGATAACAATTTCAAATCTGAACGGCCACCCTTAATCCCCTCAATCAACAGGGTGTTTGCATCTTTCCCCACTTTTGGATAAATAAACTGAATCCGTTTAGGTTCAACCCCATATTTCCTCATCGTTTCAACAATATCAACTAGTCTACCTGGTCGATGAACAAGTGCAATTTTTCCACCTTGTTTGACAAGCTGGCTACTTACTTTGATCACATCATCTAATGTACAAAGGATTTCATGTCTTGCAATCGCAAAATGCTCATTTAAATTCTGATTTAGCTTCTCTTGTGTGGCGAAGTATGGAGGGTTACATGTGACAACTTCAAATTTACCATAACCTAATACTTCTGGCATATCCTTAAGATCACCATGAACCATTTCTATCTGATTTTCTAACTCATTAAATGATATACTCCTTGCTGCCATATCATAGAGTCTCTCTTGAATTTCAACACCAACAATCTTTCCTTTTGTTCTAGTACTTAAAAGCAATGGAATAATTCCATTGCCTGAACATAGATCAATGATGTTACCTTTTTGAATCGGCATATAAGCAAATTTAGAAAGTAAGACTGCATCCAATGAAAAAGAAAAAACTGTTGGACTCTGAATGATTCTCAGATCTTCAGCTAATAAATAATCAAGCCTTTCATCATCTAATAAATTAACCATGGAACACAACACTTCTCCTCACTACTAAAAATAATAAAACACACTATTTCACCTTAACTCAATTTCCCTGTTTTCTCTTTATGTATAAGTATTCCCGCAAATGCTTAGAGTAATTTGTTTAAAAAAATTCACAGTAAAAAACTGACACATTGTAAGGTTCGTCCCCCCATGGCTTCTTTAGAGGGGCAAACCTTCATGAGTCAGCCACATTTACTTCTTATTTAGGAATGATAAGCAAAACAAGCAATCTCCCTCTTTACGGATACTTCCATAATGTAAATTACATATATGAAATCCTTCTTGATATAGTCTAGCTAGGTTATCATAACCTTCACCTATATCAATTTGCTGATTTGTTTGCTGTAATTCTTTTGATTTTGATTTCTTTGTTTTCTCAGTGTTTGAGCTTAAAAGTGTTGTATCTAGCCTTCGGCGTAAGTTATCATTTTCAATTTTCAAATGATGATTCTCTTCAATGAGCTCTCCTAGATGTTGTTTCAACTCACCCAATTGAGTGAATAAAGATCCTATTTGTTCTTCCATACTGCTGACAGATTCAAATATCTCTTTTTTATCCACTTGTTCCACCTCATCAATCTGTGGATTGCATTGGAACTACGCCTTCTCTCTGCAATTCATCCCAAGTGTATTCTACCACGCGTTCTTGTTCAGTTAGAGCTACCTTAATAATTTGCTCTAATAAATTTAGTCCCACAACCTTACCTAACCCATTAGGTGTCCCGATCATTTCACCTAAATCTGGTAAAAGCTCTTTAGCAGACTCATACTCATCGTTTTCATACTTTAAACAGCACATCAAACGACCACATAATCCTGAAATTTTTGTTGGATTTAAAGAAAGATTTTGGTCTTTAGCCATTTTGATTGATACTGGCTCAAAGTCCCCTAGAAATGTAGAACAACATAGCATCCGGCCACAAGGACCTATTCCACCTAACATCTTAGCTTCATCACGTACACCAATTTGTCGAAGTTCAATTCGAGTTTTAAAAATAGCTGCCAAGTCTTTTACAAGCTCTCTAAAATCTACCCTACCATCAGCAGTGAAATAAAAAATGACCTTGTTGCGGTCAAATGTATATTCTACATCCACTAGCTTCATATCCAATCTATGCTCATTAACCTTCTTTTGGCATACAAGATAAGCTTCTTCGGCTGCATCTTGGTTTTCTTGAACCAAGATCCGATCCTTATCATCTGCAAGTCGAATGACCTTTTTTAATGGTAATACTACATCATTCTCCTCGACCTTTTTATTATTTAATACAACTTTGCCGTACTCTATCCCACGGATTGTCTCCACAATAACAAAGTCGTCATCCTCTATATTAAGACCATTTGGGTCGAAATAATATATTTTACCCGCTTTCTTAAAACGGACTCCTACCACATCATACAAACTTATCCCTCCTGCAATGTTAAAACCAATTGTTCCATCATTAATTGTGGATTCACATTGGCATGAAGCCTTTTCTTGGCTTCTAATATAGAAGTAATCTTCTCAGTCACACTTCTTTGTGTCATTTGAAGGGCATGCTGTGTTAATTGAGACACTAAGTCAGGGTATATGACTTGTTGTTCATCATTTCCTATTTGTAACGTTAAAACATCTTTATATATATATAACAACAAGTCTAATCCTGTTTCTTGTTTATCCTTATCATTAAAGTGTTTCATCCACTCTGTATGGACATATATCGGTGCCTGTCCCTTTCGAGTACCTATCACTTCATATAATTTTATCACTTTCAATCTAGCTTGCGCAAACCAATCGTCTTTTGCGATCTCAATCGCAGAATTAGGATCATTTGTTAATTGTGAGGCAAGTGTTGCAAAATGGTTAGGTATTCCAGCTTCTAGGAGAGTATTCTGGATCGCCCTAGGTTGTAAAGGTTGAAATGATAATAACTGACAACGTGACAAAATTGTATCCAACATTTTATGATACTGTTCAGACACCAAAATTGCAATCGTACTAGGATGAGGTTCCTCTAAAAACTTTAATAAACTATTTGCTGCATTTACTGTCATTTTATCAGCATGTATGATCATATAAAGCTTTTTATTAGATTCAACACCCGACTTAGAGAATTCCTCCTGCAAGGCTTGAATCTGTCCTTTTTTAATCGACAGTCCATCAGGCTCTACAATATGAACATCAGGATGGTTCCCAGAATCTATTCTTTTACAATTCTTACAGTCATTGCATGGTTCATATTCTAGAGGACTTTCACAAAAGAAGCTCTTGGCTAGAAGGATTCCTATTTCCCTTTTTCCCGTTCCCTTTTTTCCCTCAAATAGATACGCATGTGCTAATCGTTGTCTTTTTATACTATTCGTTAATAACCTCATGACTCGAGGCTGGTAGGACAAGATATCTTTCCAATTCTTATTCATTAACTCATCACTCTCTACGTATATAGGTTAATAAGTAAACCTTTTATTTCACCTATTTTTGCAAGAATATCAATCGTTGAGCTTTCTTTGCTCACAATTTCATCAGCCAATTCAATTAAAGACTGATCAACCTGTTCAATAATCTTTAATGATCGACTATTTCCGTTATAATCCCAACTTCTTGACTGCTTCATATCCATTCCATGTTCAACAGCCTCATGTATAAATTTCTTAACTAGTAATTTATACTTTGACAGATCGCTGAAATTTCTAGACTTTGATAAGCGGCGTCCAACATCCTCAATGTTAACAACCAATTTGTTTAATTGTTCTATTTGAAGCTTATTTCCTTGTTTCGCCACTAGGTCTTGAAAGCCTTTTGTTGAAGTGTGGATGACCTTTTGGTCTGGATTACGGTTATCCAATGTCGATCGTATATCCTGGCTAATTTTCATACAAACCCTCCTATGACGTACTACCGCCATACCTTAATTGAAGGAAATAACCGCGTTCTATTGATTGGGTGACGCTTTTAGCTTCACCCATTTTATAAAATCTAATGTAATATAAACTATATAACATATTACAATAGCAACTAATCATTACACGTACTAAAATTGATGAAATTGATCAACCGGTAGGACAAATACTGTTGCACCACCGACCTCTACTTCAACAGGGTATGGAATAAAAGAATCAGCGTTTCCACCCATTGGTGAGACTGGCGCAACTAGTTGCTCCCTTGCCCTACAATTATCCTTAATGATCTGTAAGGCTTTATCAACGCGTAAATCCTCTGTACCTATCATAAACGTGGTATTCCCCGATTTAAGAAATCCACCTGAACTAGATAACTTTGTTACCCGGAAATTATATTCCATCAAAGCATTTAATAGTTTATTACTATCCTGATCTTGGACAACGACAATAACTAACTTCATAATAAAATGCCTCCCTTGTATTGTAACATGTTAACCTCTCTGAATCATTGCTTGTTTGATGGTAATTTTCATACCAACTACTCTTTATAACTCTATATAATTATTTAAAGCACTTTTTACCTCATTTAATACTTCATCAATTGTTTGATCAGCATTAATTACTATAATTCTTTCTTTAAACCTCTCAATTACAGCTGCATATCCTTCCTGGACCTTGTTATGAAAAGAGATATCTTCCAGATCAAGACGATTTTGTTCTCTTTCAGCGCTATTTGCTATTCTTTGAAGTCCCTTTTCTGGATCGATCTGAAAATAAAATGTTAAATCTGGCATAAGTCCATCTATTGCAAACTTATTTATTGAAAGAACTTCTTCGATTCCTAATCCTCTCGCATACCCTTGATAAGCTAGAGAACTATCTATAAAGCGATCACAAAATACTACTTTTCCACTATTTATTGATGGAATAACTTTTTCAACAAGATGCTGTCGTCTAGCTGCAGCATATAATAATGCCTCAGTTCGTGAATCCATCTCTATATGATCTTTATTTAGAATAACTTCACGGATCTTTTCTGCTATTTTTATGCCACCTGGCTCTCTAGTAAAAACAGCATCAACACCTAACTGTTGTAAATCCTTCATTAATAATTCAAGAACTGATGTTTTTCCAGCACCTTCTGGGCCTTCAAATGTTATAAACTTCCCTTTCAAAATCCTTCACCTTCTATTCCAATATATCGCTATTTCTTCTTGATGTATATTTTCGTCTCCTTGTATATTTACACCTAACTTTATTATTTCCTTTAATTCTTCAATTAAAGATACAGTAATTTTTTCGCCAATCATAATTAATGGTATTCCTGGAGGATATGGAATAATCGATTGTGCTGAAAAACAGCCAATCGCCCCATCAAATGTTACTACCTTTGTATCGAACGACCTCAAGCATGAATAGGATATTTCTAATGGTTGAATGTTACTAGTTTGATTATTTTTAGTGTGGACTAGTCGTTTTTTTCTTATAGATAGTGGGGAAGTAATAAACTCACTTTTCATTTCACTTAGTTTATCAACTGTTTTCTTTGAGAAATCGAGAGGCAGGATAAACAATAAATTATTTGGATCTGCTAATTCCGCATAAATATTTTGTGATTCAAATATATTTTGAAGATCATATCCAGATAGCCCGCTTTTCGATTGTAACGTAACCTTTAATGGATCGATCCTTACGAGTGGATCCTTTGAATCGACTATCTCTAATTCTGGTATTGAACTTAATTGTAATTTAACATCCTCTATAGCGTTGATAATATCATGTTGTTTATTTTCCATTTTCATGACTTCTAGGTATGCTCTAGCTAAGTCTAATGAAGCCATAATTGGATAAGATGGGCTACTGCTTTGCAATACAGACAAGTAATAGTACAACTTATCTTTACTAACTAAATCACTATTAAAATGAAGAAAGGACCCCATCGTCATTGCTGGTAAGGTTTTATGTGCGGATTGAACGATAATATCTGCACCTACATCGATTGCCGAACTAGGAAACTGATCCCCTATTATAAAATGTGCACCATGCGCTTCATCAACCAGAACTGGTATTTGATAGTTGTGTGCTAACTCAATAACCATAGTTAAGTCAACCGATAATCCATAGTAGGTAGGATTAGTTAAGATTAGTGCCTTTGCCTCTGGGTACCGACGTATTGCCTCTCTAATCGTATTCCATTCAACATATGAGGGAACGTGATAGTCTTTATCAATCTTCGGTGTTAAGAATACTGGACTAGCCCCTGCTAATTGGAGTCCATGAATAATTGACTTGTGTGAGTTTCTCTGAACTAAGACTATGTCACCTTCATTACAACAAGCTAATATCATCGCTAAATTCCCAACAGTGGATCCATTAACCAAAAAGTTTGTCGTTTGAACACCATACAGGTTTGCAGTAAGTTGTTGTGCTTGGGCAATTGCTTCTCTTGGTTGATGCAAATCATCTAAACCAGTTAGTTCTGTAACATCAATTGATAAAATATCCCTATAGACCTGTTCCGCTTGTTTTAAAAAGACTGTACCATATTTATGTCCTGGAACATGTAAGGACAAAGGGTTCCTCTTCTTATGTTGCATTAATGCTTCAAAGAGGGGTATTTCCATATTAAATCAGCGTCCTTTATAGTATATAAAGTCATTATAACAATACTTGTCTCGGACTTAAATCATTAAATGGGTAGAACTAGTATATCTAGAACTATTTCTATTTCATATAATCCTTTTTCTTTAACCTCATTTCAATAAAGTCTGGTGAAAAAGAAAAAACGGCACTAAGACTTTTACTTGTAGAATGAAATCTATTTTCAAAGAAAAGGACAATATAATCATACGAAATGCTAAGACAGATTATACGTTAGGAAGTACTTTAACGAAAGCAACAATCTTTGCGAAAGCAGCCTACCATTATTAGAATTAAGAAAAGGACTGACATGAAAGACAGTCCTCATACCTCGTATGAAAATAACAGTTTTTTTTACGAATATAGTGGCGGGTTTTTGACCCTACGTAGTTTTTCTAGATAATATTGATATTTAGGGTCCGATGTTTGTGTATTAGTCATTTCCTTTTCACATTCTATACATATGAAACTCGTATAGAGATGAATTCCTGTTGTCTTATCCTTATCACATATAATACATGTTTCCCCTTTAATTTGTTCTAAACTATTAGAGTTCACATCTCCACCTCCATACCTTTTAGTTTGCCCATTTTTTTATATTGTATACACAATTCTAAATTTTATTTAATGTAAATGTTATTGTATTAAACTCATTTTATGTTTTCAATCCATTCTTGTGTTTGTCTTAAATAGATAAATATCTATTTCTTCCTTTTCGAATCATTCAACTCATTGGTAAGCTTGATTGTTTAGAGTTTAACGCATTTTCACCCATAGGACATAGTGACAAAATCCAATGATTATGTTCTTGGATTAAATGTAACCAATCATCAAAAATATAAGTCTCCACCTTTCTTTCTTCACTCTCTTTACTCTCTTTACTTCCTCGACGTTCTTGCTTCTCCCAACCCTCGGACTAGTATACTAAA